>NZ_JAWRXI010000076.1:0-369 GCF_046535075.1 Brevibacillus sp. SIMBA_040 | reverse complement strand
CGCAGCGGTGGCTGCTCCGTCCGATATCGCGGTCTGCGCTGACCCAATGGCGATCGAGTCCAGCCCCGCGAGGCCGTTCATAGTCGCGGTGCTGCCAATGCGCATTGAGAAAGTTCCACCCGAGATATCGGCGAGGCCGATTTGACCTCCGTTGACATATAACGAGCCCCCAAGGCTCAGGTTTGATGCCCAAGGTGGTGAACCATTGAGGTGGGTGCCATAGAAGGTTGAGTGCGTAGTCTGAGTCGATAGGTTGGCGTTGCACTCCGATTGTGTGACCTGCGACTGATAAGTGACTGCGCTGCCATCAAAAATTAAGGCGCAGGTCGGGTCGGTACCGTTGTTGACAAACAGCTGCGCGTTCGCAGA
>NZ_JAWRXI010000409.1:0-235 GCF_046535075.1 Brevibacillus sp. SIMBA_040 | reverse complement strand
ATCAGACAGGGTCGATGAGATCTGTAGGCAGTGGCGCTTCATTATGTAGTCGTTTGCACGGCTATGCTCCACCATGTGGCGGGTGCAAAAAGTGGGTTGCCTGTCATGAATGTATGACGTCGCGTGGCGGAGCATCTTCCCCTAGCTATTAGGCGATAAAGAGCTAGGGGAATAGCTGAGGAAAGACGGCAGGAAATTGAAGGTTAGCTAGGCGTTAGGATCCGGGCTTTTTTGG
>NZ_JAWRXI010000075.1:0-369 GCF_046535075.1 Brevibacillus sp. SIMBA_040 | reverse complement strand
CCGTTCTACACCCTCGGCCCGCTGACCACCGACATCGCGCCGGGTTACGACCACATCACCTCCGGGATCGGTGCAGCGATGATCGGCTGGTTCGGTTGCGCGATGCTCTGCTACGTGACGCCGAAGGAACACTTGGGCCTGCCGAACAAGGATGATGTGAAGACCGGGATCATCACCTACAAGATCGCCGCGCATGCCGCCGATCTGGCGAAGGGACATCCGGGCGCGCAGATTCGCGACAATGCCTTGAGCAAGGCACGGTTCGAATTCCGTTGGGAAGACCAGTTCAACCTTGGCCTGGATCCAGACACCGCCCGTTCGTATCACGATGAAACCTTGCCGAAGGATTCGGCCAAGGTCGCGCACTTC
>NZ_JAWRXI010000408.1:0-235 GCF_046535075.1 Brevibacillus sp. SIMBA_040 | reverse complement strand
GGCCGTCGCTTCACCGATACCGGAGGATGCGCCGGTGATGACTACAACTTTGTCTTTGATCATGATGGTTCTCTGCTGTTGATGAACGGGTCTTACGAAATTCCGGTCAGAATTGAATGCGACTGCCGCAGCTAGGATTCGTGGTCATCCGTACCTTTCCGAGGGTTGTCCGGATGGACCTCTTCCCACCATGGGGAAAATTTCTGCGTCCGGCCGTCCAGGTACATCGGGCGAC
>NZ_JAWRXI010000407.1:0-235 GCF_046535075.1 Brevibacillus sp. SIMBA_040 | reverse complement strand
CTAGGGTTGTATAAAAACCTTTGCCCATGGAAAAGGCCTCCCGCATATATGGGATATCCGGATTAGGTGACTTAATACGGAATGACAGCCCGGTCTTGCCCAAGGGGTAAGTAATGATGTCGGAAGGTACGCCGAGCGCAGGATTCATAAACATTCCGTAGCGAAGCGTCGATGTGCACTTAAAGATAAACTCTTCTTTTTGAAGGCTGTCCTCGTAAATAACTGTACCTATGGG
>NZ_JAWRXI010000406.1:0-236 GCF_046535075.1 Brevibacillus sp. SIMBA_040 | reverse complement strand
ATTGATTTTTACAAATTAATTATACAAAATAACGTTTTTTTTTAAACCTGCAAAAGAAAACGGACTAAAATTTCCAGAACAGTCTTTTTATTATGTAATTTTAGGATTAAAAACAGATTATATTTATTTAAAGCATCTTATTATTGCCTTCTTTAAAAATAAAGAACCTTTTACAAGTGAAAAAAATTCCCACTATCCTAAAAATAACGTATTCACGAATAGCGTATGTGGCGAAG
>NZ_JAWRXI010000405.1:0-236 GCF_046535075.1 Brevibacillus sp. SIMBA_040 | reverse complement strand
CAATGAAAAATCTGAATAAAGAAATTTCATTCAAAATATTTTATAAAAATCCTACAATTAAAGAACTGACTGAAGGATTATTAGATAACAAATATGTAACTATTCCCAAAGCATTAGAAGCTATTTCATATCCATTAACGTCTGCGCAAAAAAGATTATGGATATTGAGCCAACTTGAAAACAGTTCAATAGCTTATAATATGCCAGGAGCTGTTAGATTGACAGGAGAAATAAAC
>NZ_JAWRXI010000404.1:0-236 GCF_046535075.1 Brevibacillus sp. SIMBA_040 | reverse complement strand
AGTTTTATAATATCTAAAGTAGAAAGCATTTTTTTATCCAAAAGCTTTTGGCATTCTACAATTTTATGAGGAAATTTCTTATTAAGAACATCTTTGTAGATACGTTTGTAGTCAGGTGCATTTTCCATATTATTATATTTTGTTTGGCTATTTTTTTCCGTATTTGCTAAGCCATTTATAAAGAGTTGTTTTAGGAATTCTATACTCTTTTATAATCTGCGTTTTGCTCTTCTCAC
>NZ_JAWRXI010000403.1:0-236 GCF_046535075.1 Brevibacillus sp. SIMBA_040 | reverse complement strand
GCACGTGCCGGGACCGGCGGCGCCTCGTCATCCTTGCGGCTCCGTTACGGGGCAGCTTTTGTCGGCGTGAGCTTCAACCATTCGGTATTGCGTGACCAAAAGCGTCACCATGCTCGTTTTCTCACCCAACCAGACCTTGCCACTAACTCGCAAAACCCCGGCCTCACGGGGCAGCGTGACGCGCGCTGCGTCGAAGGCGATGTTCACTCGCGCATCGTGCGTCTCCAGCACACCGA
>NZ_JAWRXI010000402.1:0-236 GCF_046535075.1 Brevibacillus sp. SIMBA_040 | reverse complement strand
CAAAGCAAGGCGAGATCCAGGCGGGGGCGAGCATCCTTTTCGTGTGGTCAACGATCGGTCAGGCCGCGGTAAGGCGCGCTACAAAGATCTGGCGATGAGCACCGCGCGGTTGTTGACCTATTAAGAGGGAGGTCCGGTCCTGAGTGCGTAAAGCGAGTCAGGAAAGAGACCAATTCGGCTCATTTTCGTGAAAACATTCTCGGCGCGTATTTTATATCAAGATATTTGATTGCGGG
>NZ_JAWRXI010000401.1:0-236 GCF_046535075.1 Brevibacillus sp. SIMBA_040 | reverse complement strand
TACCATCGGCGCTGGAGGGCTTAACGGCCGTGTTCGGCATGGGAACGGGTGTGTCCCCTCCGCCATCATCACCAGACGATTTTTCTCATTTCTCAAAAGTGACGAAGACTAATTTAGCATATCTTCTTATCAACTTTCAAGTATTATTTTTTAGGAAAATGGTGGAGCTGAACGGGATCGAACCGATGACCTCCTGCTTGCAAGGCAGGCGCTCTCCCAACTGAGCTACAGCCCCA
>NZ_JAWRXI010000400.1:0-237 GCF_046535075.1 Brevibacillus sp. SIMBA_040 | reverse complement strand
AACAACGCTGCTCAAGTATTCGTTGCAACTACAACAAACCGATCACAGTTTGAGATCATTTTGTCCCCATACCTTGGCTCGCAGACTTCTAATCCTGGCGGGAACTGCCCTCGCCCTAGATCAAGAACTTGAATCGCATTTCTCACACGCGCTAATTCCTTCTCGACCGTGTAGTACCAGTTCATAGCCTCCCTGCGTGAATGCACGGATGATTGTGCACGTCGCTTACGGGATACG
>NZ_JAWRXI010000399.1:0-237 GCF_046535075.1 Brevibacillus sp. SIMBA_040 | reverse complement strand
CTAGAGCGGGTGCTGAAAACAGACTGACGACCTCTGTCCGCAGACCGAGCTGGGGGGACAAACGGGGGGACAAAATTATAAACTCTCACTAAACCCAACAAAATAAAGAGAAATATCACCGATAATGCCGCCCACAAGCCGAGCTAACCTAAAACCGATTAGCTAAAGCAGGAGGGGTTATTAGCAGAGCCCAACGTTAGAAAGGTATTAGATCGAGTCATCCAGATCAGAGTGAAC
>NZ_JAWRXI010000398.1:0-237 GCF_046535075.1 Brevibacillus sp. SIMBA_040 | reverse complement strand
CTATTGATGGCAGAGCGGGGGATGATCCAGAGCTAAGGGAGCGTGCCGAGTATATTTCCAAGGTTACTGGCGACCTCCGCCTAGAGGGATTTGCTGCGAGACTACGCAAGCGCGACGGCTCTACCAATTCTATTGAGGGTATTTTGAGTCTTGCGGTAAACAAGCCACCTAGGGATTGGACAGACCTCGACGTAGATGCCGCCCTTGTGGCCGTAGCCGACCTTTCTCTTGCGTTCC
>NZ_JAWRXI010000031.1:0-42100 GCF_046535075.1 Brevibacillus sp. SIMBA_040 | reverse complement strand
GAGCTGACGAATACTAATCGGTCGAGGACTTATCCACACTCTTAGCAATCATGCAGATCCAGTTTTCAAGGAATGAACGATATTAAAGAACCGTGCAGTTATTTCTGCACGGTTCTTTTTTGCGTTTCTTTTTTTGTCCCTACAGCTCACTGTACGCTAGATGCAGCATGCAGGGGAGGAGGAGAGAAATGTCGATACACCCGCTGAGATTACTGGCATTATTGCTGCTGGCAGTATGTGTCGGAGTAGGGGCATATATGATTCTGAAACCGCACACGGTTACTTACATTCAATTGCGGACAAGTGTGGAGAAGAATAGCGGGCAGCTACTGGAAGCAAAAGATTTAGAGCCATTGACACTTACTATGGGAGGTACATTTCAAAACCCGTCAGTCCCCATTCCAGGATTAATCCCGTGGAAGGAGGCTTCGAACCTGATCGGGTTACCCTTCACACGCCAGATAAAGGGTGGGCGTCCGCTGCTTGAAAACGATTTGCAGAGAGCAAATCAGATTCAAAGTGAGGCAAAGCTGACCGAACTTATGACCGGAATGAGCATTCCTGTAGACAATGTAGCAGGTGTATCTCCTCATCTATCTACTGGTGAACGAGTCCATGTCTATGCTTCGTTTGAAGATGACTTAGGCGCTCACTCTGGATTACTGCTGCAAAACATGCCGATAATTGGTGTTCAGCGAGAAATGGAGGGCAATCAGCCGAATCTGATAGCGGTCACCCTTTCCCTTACACGAAACGAGGCTGTCATGTTAACTCACGCACTTCATTACGGTAAAATCCGCTTGGGATTGGCTGCAGTGCTTGAGGGGCAAAAGGCAGGAGTAGGCGACGCCCAGTTTGCTACTGCGTTAATGAGAACAAAGAAAAGATGGGGTAAACGTGAGGAGGACTATGAATGAAAAAGCGCTTGCTCATAGTAGATGACGATAAGGATTCTACGAGCGCATTAGTAAGACAACTGGCTGAAAGTACGTGGCTTGAGATTTGTGGAATAGCCACAGGCATCGATGAGGCATGGAAAATGCTACAGACAACGGGCCCTGACATGGTAATGCTAGGAACAATAAGGGGAGCAGAAAGAGGTGTGCTTTGTCAGCAATTCCGTCTCGCTTATCCTCAGCTCTCCTTTATTGCAGCGTGTTCGCCACAAGAGCTGATGTGGGAACCGTTTTTTCGAAATTTGGGACTCTGGGTGATTGTGAAGCCAGTTCAAACTGGACAGCTCGAGGCATTGGCGATGGTGCCTCAAGCATTGAATACAGGAAGTTCCCCTCTACAACAGCCTGCACAACTTGCAGCAACAGCTCCCTTATCTGCCACGGTTTCGCATACGCAACAGGCTGCAATTGAAAATAATCCCGATCCATCCTATGGTGTCAGCTCTGGACCGAAGCATCTGATTACTGTATATGGCCCCAAGGGTGGAGTAGGTAAAACATTTATTTCACGCGAGTTAGCGGTTTTTTCCACCATGCAAAAACGAGAAGGGCGCCCTCTTCGCGTATTAGCAGTTGATTTTAATCTCGACCTTGGTACCTTTGCTACTACGTTAAACCTCCCAAGAACCCCGAATCTTTTTACATGGGTACAAGATATCGACACTCAACTACATTCGTATGCTGAGCAACAAGGAAGAGATCCATTTACACTACGAAACGAGGAATGGCAGGAGTACGCATCTGCCATTAGGTTATCTCCGCAGGACATCGAAAAGTATATCGTGACACATACCGAAACAGGCTTGCATGTCCTGACATCCCCACGTGATATACGACACAGCTTTGAAATTCGGGACTATCATCTCTATCTCATCCTAGAAACGTTAAAGCAAAGCACGTATGACGTTATCTTAATCGATACTGCACCCGATACAACAGATGCAACGATTCAGGCCCTTTTTTTTGCTGAACAGGTCGTAATGGTTGGAAACCCTGTAGTGGATTCAATCGAAAACATTCAGCGGCTACTTAAGTTGCTGCGGGAGGCAGAATATCCCGAAGAACGCATACAGGTCTGCATGAACCGGCTTCAACGCAAAGAAATGTTTACCTTGGATGAAATCAGAGCGTATTTTCAATTGCATCCAAGCAAAAAAATATTTTCAGTCCCCGATGATGCTGAAGTCAAAAAATCGATTAATACTGGAGTGCCAGTCATGCTGCATCCAGGAAGAATTGCTGCAAAGGATGCGATTGAAACATTGGGAAAGGCATTATTGCCTATAGATCCAGAAATGGTTGGCTCTGCCCCAAAAGAAAAAACGAAGGAACGCCCATCTCTATTCCGATGGCTATGGGGGTAAAGGAGGGAACAGGATGTTCGACAAGAAACAATTGCTCGGTCTTTCAAAGGAACCACGCGGTAAACAGGATTTGCGGTCCATGGGGCGCGAAACGGATCGAGTTCCGAATACTTTGCACGAAAAGATGCAGACATCATCCCACTTGCAGCATGCAGGAGAGAACTGGATCGGCCGAGAGTCAGAGACCTTGATCCGAACGCAAATTGTAGAAAAGTACGGAAAGCGTTTATGGGAAGAAAAGCATTCTCCTGTTTTTATAAACGAACTGACTCACGACATTAAAATGCTTCTTGAAGCACAAACGACACTCTCTTCCCTACACATCGAGGCGGAGGCAAAGAGATTGCTTCACTCTTTGACAGGGTGGGGACCATTAGACGCATTGTTAGAGGACAATGACGTGAACGAAATCCTCTTTCACCGGTTCAATTATTTAGTTGTGGAACGAAAAAGTACGGGAAGACTGGAGACGCCTGATATTGATGTTTTTCGCGACGAGGAAGAAATGCTGCGGTTACTGGAGCAGATAGCAGCTACGATGGGGCGTGAATTTAACGAAACGAAAGCAGAGCTGCACACTCAGCTTCCTGATGGATCGCGGGTTGCCGCTACACACCGTTCTATCTCACCAGATGGCCATATGCTGACAATCAGAAAACATCGCGACTTGCTTAGTGAAGCAGACTATTTGCGTTATGGCTCTATATGCGAGCCTATGCTCCTATTTTTAAAACGGGCGGTAGGCTTGTCTCGCGCATCTGGTATTGTAAGTGGTGGTACGGGATCAGGTAAGACACACATGCTTAATCTTATATCTCAATACGTTCCTACCTACTTGAGTATTATCACGATCGAGGATGTGCTGGAAATGAAGCTCCAGCATCCCTTTGTTCGCAGATTTTTGGCAAAGCCAGCAAATTACGAAGGGAAGGGCGGCTTTTCTATCAAGGATTGTGTACGCCTCTCTCTGCGTAAACGGCCAGATGTAATTATGGTCGGCGAAACTCGGGGTGGCGAAATAGTAGATATGCTTTGGGCAATGAACACGGATCACCCGGGCAGCTGGAGCACCGCACATGCGAATTCACCTCGAGCTCTGGTCGACTCCACCCTTCCTATTTTGTTTGGCAAGGCAGATGAGGTATACAGCGCAGAGGAACGAAATTTGATGATTGGATCAGCGCTTGATCTGATTGTGCAGGTAAAGCGGTTTGAAGAGGACGGCAGCCGCAAAGTCGTAGCTATTACAGAGGTTGTCGGTACAGGACAGTCACATGAGGAATGGATTAAAAGAGCGTGCAATATCAAGCATGTCATACCGGACCGCGTGTATCTCCAGGATATATTTGTCTACGAGCCAACAGGTATTCAGGACGGGAGAGTGACGGGCCATTTCAAATGGACAGGCTATCGTCCGGAACGATTAATCAAACGTTGGTTGGAAAAGGGATTATCACGGGAAGAAATTGATCAAGTCTTTTTTACACAGCCAATACCTGTGTAGGAGGAAGAGCATGGAAGATATAAGCTTGCCTATCGCCTTTGGTATCGGATTCGGAATTTTGCTGTTGTTTGCACCACAGAAGCTGTATGTACAAAACCGTTCAGATAAGCATGCCATTGTTGGCTTACTGCAACAGGATAGGAAAACAATATGGAACAGATTGGATGCAAGGCTAGCGAAATCACGTTCAGGGTGGGGGGTCCACCAGTATGTGACCCTCTCCTTCTTGTTTGGACTGATTTCTTTTGGGTTAAGCAGTCAAATCCTGAAATCCTGGTGGCTGGCAGCTCCGGCTTTACTAGCAGGAGTTTTATTTGCGGAGAGGTTAGTCAGCGTCTGGGGTGCAAAGAAAAAAGACCAATTTGAAGACGGGAATGTGAAGGCAATTCGTCTCATGGCGAGCGCATTGCGTACGTCCCCTTCCTATTTGCACGCATTTGAACAAGTTGCGTCGAGCCCTTTCCTGGCAAAAAGTATAACCGATGAATATCGCCGTATCGTTGAGCTGCTGCGAGCACAAGTACCACTTGAGCATGTGATGAATGAGTTTTATGAGCGAACGGGTAGTGCTGATGTAAAGTATTTGGCAACGATTATTCAAATTCAAAGGGAGATGGGAGGAGATATGGCCAAGACCCTTGATTTGGCAGCCTCGTCCATTCTTAGGCGCAGACAGTCACTACGGAGACAAAAGGCAGCTATGGCACAAATTGTTGCACAGGTGAATTTGTTAAGTGCCATGCCATTTGTCTTTGTAATCGCATTGTACTCCAACAATCCGCATCATTTTGATTCCCTCAATGCTACCTTGGGTGGGAGATTGATGATCTTGGGGTGTTTAGCTTGCATTTTGCTCGGTGGAGAGGCAATCCGATACGTTGCACATAACAGCATGCACAAAGGAGCGTGAGTCAATGCTGCTCATTTGTATCGTAATAGCACTGGCGCTCTTTATGTATGGTTTGCCAGCTTGTTTGAGCAGGGCAAGCCAAGCAGATGGTACCCTCTTTGGCAGGATTGAGCAGGAACAAAAAGCACGTTTGGATCAATCCTTTCACCAAAGAAAAACGCGCTGGCAGCTGGTCCGTATATTGGAGAACAACAATCATTTGATGAATCGATTATGTTTGTGGACAGGAATAGATCGGCAAAAAACAACTGAGATTCTATCGAGACTGGGCTGGAGAGTGCGATTGGCAGAAGTCATTCTTTTGAAGGCACTGAGCATGGTTCTTATCGCTTCAGCACTTCTTAATCTTGCTGTACATATGTCGATTGAACAATCGCTAAAGATGGTAAATGGTCTTCCTTTGATCGGCAGCTTAATGCTATATATGCTTCCATCATGGCTGCTGGATTGGGGAGACAAACGTGCAAAAGACCAGATTCGCGAGCAGGTTCCAGTCTTTTTTAGTATCGTGCAATCGTTGGTAGAGGCGGGTATGCCCATCCAAGCGGCAGTGAAAGAGACAGCGCAGCGTTTTGATGCGCGACTTGGCTATGAGCTTGCACGTCTTGAATTTGAGCAAAAGCGGTATGGGACATGGAGAAAAGCGTTAGAGGAGCTGGCGTTTCGCTGGGAAGTGGATGCGCTTACTACCATTGCATTGGAAATGAATGAGGCGATCAGCAAGGGGGTCAGCATTGCCCAGATGCTATCCGTTCAAGTAGAGGAACAAATGAGACAACAGGAGGATGAAGCGTCTGCACATATGAATCGCTTAAATATTCGTTTACTCCCGTTTGTCATATTGCTGATGGGGGTTCCTTTGCTGTTCCTTGTTATGGGGCCAGCACTGATTGGAATTGGAGATCGCTTGTAAATATTTTTGCGAGGGTCACTGTCTTTTGGCAAAGTCATAGATAGAAACCATAAAGGAGTGAATGGTATGTCTATGATCTCAAATTATCTCAACCGTTTTTGGAGGGAAGAAGAAGGTGTTACGATCGTGGAAATGGTTATTATCGTTGCGGTTATCCTGATCTTGATTATTCCGACACTATCCTCATTGGGTGAAGCGGAAGACGCCAAATTAAAGGAACTGCAAGAAAAGATCGGCAAATGATGAGCGTTGTTGTCTTTACGGTTTTGCTAGTAGCCGCATGGTTTGACTTGCGCCGTCGCAAGGTTCCAAATGCGATTACATTTCCTGTGCTGGCAGCAGGATTATTTTTTCAATGGTATAGCGGTTCCATAATGGTCGCGTTAGCTGGTGTAGCCGGAGCCTTTCTTCTTACATTGGGTCCGGTTGCGCTTAAAGGAATGGGAATGGGAGATCAAAAGCTGTTGATGGCTGTAGGAGCCTGGAGTAGCTGGAATGAGGTGTACCCGTTATTCCTTAACTCGATTTGGCTATGCCTGCTGTTTCTCTTACTCTATCCGCGATCGTGGACGCGTTTACGGGACAATTTGCGTGCGATAGCGATAGGGTGGATTACCCATAGACAGCTTTGGATACCCGGATTGGATCGAACAGCCCTCTCTTTTCCGTATGCAATCTTCTTGCTTGGTGCTTTTTTGTTCCAGCATTTTTCGAGTTATGTGGGGACGAGCTAAATGAAAAAAAAAATTCGGCGATTCATACAAGCAGTCGTTCACGACGAGCGGGGGAGCCAGATTCTAGAGTTCATTTTGGTTTTTCCTCTAGTTTGGCTGTTAATCATGTTTTCCTTTGATCAATTTAGCATTTTATACAATAAGCAAAAGGCGATGGCGGCTGCTTATGAGGCAGGCAGAATTGCTGCGGTTCAACCAAACTATGGATTAGCGGCCTATCATGCAACAGAACGTGGGGAGACTGAACTGAGCCAAGGAATTGGGGTTACCGATGGGGAGATTCGGCTGCAGCTCGAGGGAAGGGGCTGGAAAAAGGGCAACCATCTGAGAGCAGATGCTACTGTTTCGTTTCGACTGCTAGCGACTGGGAAGCCGTACGAGATAACGGAGAGTTACTACATGATGATAGAAAATGCGGAGGCTAAAAAATGATCCGATTTTATCGTCACTACAAACAACGATTGAGAGAAGAGCATGGAGCGATATTGGTTTCTACAATCTTTTTCCTCTTTTGCTTGGGAGGGTTATTATCCCTTTTGTTATTTTTAGAGCAAAGCGATCTATTGGAAATGAAAACACAACATACAGCAGATATCGTCTCAAAGGGTGCTCGTGCCGCTGGAAAATGGGAGTACGTTGACTCTGAAGGGGAAAGACAATTAAGACTGTTTGCCACTACCGACAAAGCTGTACAAGATGATGCAGACATCGTTAGAGGGGCACGTGAAGAGGCAGCAATACTTTGGCAGCTAAACAGTCCAGCGCTAGCAAGTGAAGGCAAGGAAGCTCGTGCGATTCATCAAAAGGGAGAAAAGGCGTATCTGTACCGTCAAGGAATCTATCATGTGCGAGTAGAGGCAGGTAGAAGCATTCCTATATGGTGGGGCGAACTTGATGTACAGGTAAGACGAGTTTCACAGTCTGGAATATATGAGTAAAGTCACATGAAGTCAAATGACGCACTGTTATTTTTGTCCTAAACCATTGTGGTAATTTTGTATTATATTCCAAAAATGGTTATAGGAGTGAGGAAGCAGTGCCGTCAAAAATAGTAGAACGGTACAAACGCATTCTCAGCGGAGAGCAGAAACGATTTTCCCCGTACGAGTTTGAAGATGCGCAGTACCGCAAGCAAAAAGTGCAACTAGTTGTTCGCTATGCGATTGAAAACGTAAAACGATGGACACCTGAGCAAGCGCGGCGGGAATTGAGCATTCAGGATATCAAGCAACTGAAGCTGCATTTAGTAAGGGAGTATATAGAGCCGCCGATTGAGGCGAAGCCAGACGATGTCTATTATTTTGTCGAATTTGCCTATCCGTATTTACCACGTCTCCCAGAGGAACAACGTGTACTTTGGGTTTATCAGGAGGTCTTGGCTGGTATTCGTCGCCATTTTCCCCCATTGTATTTCCAAAGCATCAAGGGAGAGGAACGAGCAAAAGTATGTGTCGACTATATGTGCCAACACTTGATGAGGCTTCCTGATCTGTACGAGTTACCCAAAATCTTTGGGAAAACAGAACGTGCATACAGTCTTCTGAAAAAGTATAAGTTAAAAATCCTGGTAGACACTCTGTATTTTTCTCCATTCGACATGGTGACTGAGATGTATCCGGAATTAAGCAATCCTGCCTTCTGGGAAGACAGTTGAAAAATATTTGCAACACCCCACTGTCTTTTTTTACGGTAGTAATAGTTTCATTGGCTTATAAGCACATGAAACGGCCGTACTCTACAAGGTGAGAGAAGGAGGCGTTGCGCATGGCAACAGTGGAGGCTCACCAGCAGTGCTCCGTATACATGGAGCAGCTTCTTGGGCGGACGGTCCGCTACCAGAAGCACAAACCTGGCAGTAATCTTTCAGTGGAAAGATTACCTGAAGGGACTTTTCAAATCGAGTCCGTACATCGGTTTGGAAACAGGGTAGTACTCAATGACGGGATTATTGTAATGGAGAATGCTCCAACCGTCATGGAGCGCGGAGGAAGGATTGCACTTCTATTCGCGACGGGAGAAGAGCTCTATTTTGTAGCAGAGTAATTCTCACGATCACCTTACATGGATGCGTGTAAGGTGATCATTTTAACGAAAATAAAAATGAATAACATAAAAACAAAAAAGATTTGACGAGTGGCGAAAGATGTAGCAAAATGTCTATTAAAATAAATTAATGTAAAAATATGGGAGAGGTGAGAAGTGTTGGTGAATAGTGCAATAGAATTAGTCAACCGTTGCTACGAAGAGACAAACAGACTGGTTTCACTACAGGAGTTAAAGGAATCATTTATCGAGTTTGTATTTGGAAGTTATCAGGAAGAATTTGTGGCTCGACATGATTTAGAAGATTTCTACGAGCATCTGGATCAGCTCCAGCTCACCAATTGTCGAAGAGACTTTGATAAGGCGGTAGAAGAGTGGTATATCGTCCAATACGGCTGCGAATCTAATGATGCGAATTATCATGACATCTTATTTACTCTCGTGAAGGAAGCTGTAGTATTGTATCAATCACAAAATCGTCTTTCTCTCATCCGTGACGTTACAAAGCTTTTGACAATCCCAAGTGGATTTATCGCTCGATGGAAAAATGGATTACTTGGCGAGCGTTCTCTGCCAACATATTTTAAGTATCTGATGAAGCTTGGTGTTCGGGCTCAAGAGGACATTGAATCACTGGTAGATATGTGGCTATTAGAATATCCCAATGCATTTGATAAAAAGCAGCAGCAATTGTTCGCCAATCCACCAAGACGAGGCAGACCCAACAATGTAGAGCTGGCATTATTAATCGAGCTTGCGATGAAAGTAAAGCCAGAAATGACTTCTCAAGAACGTGAGCGATTGCGAAAAATTTACTATTATCATCGAAAATCACTCACCGTTCGAGAGATGGTTGAAAAATTCAGAAGTTACCTTGCAAGTAAAAATAAGACTACAGATTTTCAAGTAGGATAGCTATGTATCAAAAAGTGAATCAATTCGTCTCCCGATTCCGTGACCTTGAACAGAAGGAATTCATTCTGACTGGTGAGGAAGAACGGCGTTGGAAGATGCTTAAGGAAAAACTGGCAGTATCTCAATTAGCTGAACAGCCAGAGACTGTTACTCGCAAATGCATTGCCATAACGAGTCTCTATGCTCAAGCTGGTGCCAGTTTTATATCTGGAAATATCGCGTATGCCTGGGCTGGAAAGGGAGTACCTGTTACTCTGTGTGAACGCCCGAATGCGATTTCCTACTTTTACTTTGCGCTTGATTATGAGCGTAGGGCCAAACAACGAGAGAATACTCCCACATCACAGCTCCTCATGCAAAACAATTATCTTCGCATCCAGATGGAATCCCCTTTGAATCTTCAACAGAAATCTTCCAGCACAGATATAGCCAGTTGGCTTCTTCGAGTAAGCAAGGATAGCCCGATCGTTATTATAGATATATCTTCTGGTTGGACAGAAGACGAGACGAATCAAATATTTGAAATGGCTGATGAAATCTGGGTTGTATTTGATGCAGATCTCGCTCGTCTTACACGATTGTTTCTAACGGATGCAGCACCAACTTGGTGGATGAGTCAAAAAAGCAAAATCAGGTTCGTTGCAAACAAATGGAATAATCAGCTTGCGAAGTCCAGCGTCATGAAAAAAGTGGAAGGAACACTCTCTCTTTGGAACAGTGAGTTTACTATCTCCAAAGTAGAATGCATGCTGCCGTTGATAGATAGTGAGAGGACAGCGACCGCCCACTCAAAGGGAAATTTATTACTTGAGAGCTTCCCAGAAGAAGAAAGTGAGTTCCAATCATTGATTCATGCTTATAAAGGAAGGATGTTATGAAAAAGCAAACCTTGTTTTTAATCTGCTTGATATCTTTTCTGTTGGCAGGTTCATCCTTCTACGCAGCTACTCAGTATATAGATGTGATGGCAGCCGAACGATTATTTGCCCCGGTTGTAAAAGTCGCTCCGGGCAAAGAAATATCTCCGTTTGAACCGATTACGCAAGATGATGTTGTACTCGTGCAGGAGGAAATAGATGAAATATTGCCTGATTCTGCTCGTGATCTAGAGAGTGTCGTAGGAAAGCGTAGTACGCAAAGCATTTATGAAGGAGAGCAATTGCTTACAAAAAAATTGACTGATTCTCAGTTGCTACCTGAAAAGGGACAGGCAAGATATGAGTTTCCGTTATTGGCTATACAACCATTAACTGAATTGCGAAAAGGCGATCATGTGAAAATCTGGGTGAAATACAAGACAATACATGAATTACAAGATTACCCGGAACCTTTGCAGTTCAAAAAAACAAATGACACAGCAGAGCTCTTGTTTGAAAGTCAGTTGGCTAGTGTCAGGGATAGTAATGGGATAGAAATTTATACGTTGAAACCAAGCCTTCTCCCTTCACCTGACCAGATGGATGTAGTGTTTAACGGCTCTCGTCAAAAACCGCTATTAAATAGTGAAAAACGGTACAGAGACTACAGAGTGCAGCCAACTGCTCTACCGGCATTTGTCGGTTTTAATCTAACCGATCAACAGTATGTGATTCTCAATGAGGCAATGACGTATGGTGTTGTGCAGGTCGGTCATATCATGGTTTCAAAGGAGCAAGCTTCATGAAAATTTTGGTGTGCTATCCTATGAAGTCGTTAGTGAAAACGTATATGCCTGCTTCTTCCGAGGCATTGGTGGCTGAGTCTGCAGAAGATTTTCAAAGACTGGCTCATCTATATCAGCCTGATTCAGCTGTTATTTTTTCCGAAATGTTTACAACACCTGCGTGGGTATGGCTCCCGGCAGTAAGATCGTCATTACCGAAACAAGTACCGCTTATTATTGTTCCGTTGTACAGAGATGAATCGATTATGAAACAGGTGATAGAAGAACTACTGTTAGAGGGAATCTATTTGCTTTCAGCTCAGCTGTCGCAAGAAGAGATTCGAAGCAAGATTGGTCTGATTCTTGGCTTTATTGAAGAGTCAGCTGGCTATACGGAGGGTGAACGGGAGGGACTTGTTTACTCTCTTATGAGTTATGGAGCTGCTGGAATCACTACTTTCTGCATTAATTACCCTATCTTGTTAGCAAAACATTACCCTGACAAGTCTATCGTCGTTCTTGATATGAACAGGGCAAAACCGGACCTGACGAGATTTTTTAAACTACATCATAACCAGCTGGCCCTTTTTCGACCTGACTTCTTAGATATTCATACGGCAACAAATCGAAAGTGGAGAAGTGTATGCAAACAAAGCAACCACAGGCCAAATCTATACTATGCACATGCAGCGAGCTTGTGGAAGAGCTGGGAAATTACCAATTTAATAGCGGCTTTCCGAATGCAATTTGATTATGTATATATCGACTGGGGTTATTGTTTTCCCGAGACGGAAGCGATGCAACGTTTACTATATACCGCTGATCGTAATCTGCTATTTGTTCGGGCAGATCCATTCAGTGTAGAAAGCTCCAGAGAGTGGATTCGATCTTGGAGAGAAAAGGGAGTCCAGTGTGAGGTGTTGCTGAGTCATCTGGATCAAGGCCAGCCATACCGAATAGGTGAGGACATTGCCTTATATGGAGTTGTACCACGTATTTCTGAGAGTAGACTGATGGAATCCCAACGTAGCAACAGTGTTTTAGTCGAGGAGTTTTTTCCACCCAAATTGTACATCAGCAGCTTGAGGGAAATTGTAAAAGCTGAGTACGAAGTGAGGAAAGCGGTGTCGAGTTGATGAAAATAATGGAACCTCAATGGACGGCATCAGGCTTGCAGAGCGTTGAGGATATTAAACAGGCAGCCAGAGATTATCTCAATCATTTTGGGACAACCAAAGAAGAAAAATTTGAGATGCAACGGATTCTATCGATGGCAGAGCAAGGTGACCGTGACAGCCATAATCATATTATTCTTCGGCTGCAGCATTATTTTGAAGAAGTCATAAAGCGCCCGATAACAGAAGAAATTTTACCGCATGTCAACGGATATGAAGGTCTAGCCTTTGCAACATACGGCTGGGGAATACTAGATGCTGTTCTTCATCTTTCTCCATGGGTAGAGGAAGTGCGAATTTCAGCAAATAGAAAAGTAGCTTATTTGGAACAAGGGGTAAAAAAGTTTCTCCCGTACATTCCTACCTGGAAAGAAGTTGAGACTCTCCAACAAAAGTTAACAAATGCGGCTGGTCTTTCCTTTAATGAAAAAAAACCGCGTTTGAGTGGCTACCTGGATGCATTAAAGGCGAGATTGACGATGTTTACGTTTCCATATTCCAGAGTGCCCACTATTCTCGTAAGACGCTTTACTACCCCATCCTTTTCATTGGATAACCTGAGGACGCAACAGCAGTCTACATTTGATCAGAGAGTTCAATGGTTATTAGAACAACAAGTCTTCGGTAGAGGGAATGTACTGGTAATAGGACCAATGGCAGCAGGCAAGACAACACTTATGCTATGCATGTTAAAGCTCAAGGACCCACTTACTGAGTACGTTACTATTTTTGAAAGTGAGCATGAGATGCGATTTGGGGATTTCTGGCCAGGAGAAGTTATCGAGCTGCAAAATGTTGAAGAAATTGGAATTGAGCTTGCCTATTGCTTTAAGGATATGTACCGATCTACAGCCAATACGATTTTGATTGGGGAGATCAGGGAACCTATCGAAGCCTACCATTTTATCAATGCAGGCATAAGAGGAACAGACGCAACAATTGGGGCTATGCACGAGCGTTTTCCACATAAAGCGTTGCAGGACCTGACAGATCTTGTTTATCAGTATGGGGGAAGAAGTATTGAGTTGACCCAAGAGAGAATTAGCAGAGCAGTCAATTTTGTTAACTCACTTACTTATCGCAATAATGGTCATCGCTTTATTGATGCTATTCATGTTACAGAATGGAATGAAACATTTAATCGTGTCGACTCTATACCATTAGTGAGTCGCAACATGCAGACAGGTGCTTACGAATGGACGGGCAAGAAAATAAGTCCCCAGCTGGTTGAATATATGTGTTATATCGGGAAGGCAGAAATCGATATTTTGAGAGAGCTAAGACTAACAGACATAGGTAGGCAAATATGATGTACATGCTACTCGTTCCCATGTTTTTATGTCTCTTTATCGCTTTTTTATTCCTTGGATTGCATTTGTATAGACGTTGGTCAACTCCACGCGTTTTCTTTCCTCAAACAGTGTCTGTCTGGAGAGAAAGATTCCTGCAAGACCCAACGAGACGCCTGATATATGAAACGTATGATCGTTGGTGTCACATTGGAGGAGGTACGCCAGAGGCTCATCTACTTCTCTCACTCATAGGCGCCGTGGCTGGTTTTATATCAGGCGTTCTATTAGGAAACCTTATTGTTTCAATGTCTCTGTTCCTTTTATTTTTGCTGTTGCCTAGCCTTTTACTCTACGCACGTTTCACTGTTCGTATTAATAAGAAAATAAGCTCGTTTTGCCGGTTTGTAGAGTTATTTGCACGATATTATAACAGTCGGAAAAATATTATTCTGACCTTTCGTGACATGATCGATGAATGTCCGAAAGAATTGCTTCCCGAACTATTGCTCTTGAATAACAGTCTTGCGGATGGTGGCAATCCAGTAACAGCTATTGAACAATTTGCCGAGAGGCTAGACCACCCGTGGGCTTTTGATTTTGCAACATATATTGCAAGTGGATTAGAGGGAGAGACAGAGGACATCCAGTCCCCACTCAACAGACTCACGAATGAAATGTTTGTCCAGCAGGATGAAAAAGAAGAGAGAGATAGTGAGATTTATTCGATCTGGATTAGTTTGTTGGTCGTCATAGTCATTTGTGTTTGCCTGATTCCCTATAATCAAAGTCTTTTAAAAGACTCTTATCGGCTTTATTTTTATACGCCTGATGGACAGGCCATCTTGGCCCTTGCTGTAACGGTATGGTGCTTTTCTATTTTGCTGGCCTTTATCTGGGGACGGAGGTATCGCTAATGCCAGTGACTGTTATGTACACGTACTTGGGATTGGGTACACTCTTCATCTTTATTGCCTCATTTGTGATAGGCAAATATATAGCCAGCACTTCAAAACCTAAGCTGTTTGTATCAGGTGTTTGGTGGAGAAAATGGGAGCAGTCCTTACACGCGGATGAGGACGAGTATTGGGATCAATTGCTATCCAGGGCGGGGAGACCGTTTGGATGGGGGAAGCCGGAGTGGGTTTTTCTTCAGATTCTATGTGGCAGTGGGGTCTGCATTCTGATTCTACTTTGGGTCATGGTAAGTCGTATGGAGTCGTTTCCTCTCATTTCAATGTGCTTGGCTTCTGCTGGTAGTTTTATGTTGCCCTACATAGGATTGAAAATGTGGGCGGGTCATCGTGAGGATCTATTAAGCAACGACATTGCCCGCTTTATCAATCGCTATGTCACACTGTTGGAAAACCAGGTTCCTATTTACAGTGCTATGGTGAAAGCAGCAAGACCCACACGAAAGCTGAAGGAGTATGTACCTACGCTATCCGAGTGGAATAAAGATCCTGATGAAGCACTGGAAGATTTCAAACGCAAAATAGGAATAGACGACGGAGTGATTCTTGTTTCCAGCATGCGTACGATTGAGCAGCTTAGCGAGGGACAAATCAGTGTAACCATGCAGCGGATGGAGTGGGCAGTCGATCATCGGAGAATGTTTCGCCATCGAAAGAAAATCAAATCATTAGGGATTGGCTACAGTGTGATCGTTTACCCTGCCTTTTATATGGGGCTCTTGGTTGCTATGTTCCCTTGGTACAAGCTGCTTACTGAAATTCTCGACAAATATCTAACCTGAGGGGGAGCTGCTCATGACCAAGCTCTTATCTATCATCATGTGTATTGTGTTCTCTTTGGGCATCATCGTTTCCAGTCTTTCCAATATTAATAGCTCGGTGGTCAGGGATGGGGGATTAAGGGATCGTGCGGTTAGCTGGATAGATCAAGCAATTCCTTAAGGAAATAACTAGTGCTGAATCAACTATCAAATTACAAATAGTAGACAGAGGAGAGTGTCGTATATGTCAAAAATGTTCTTCATCTTTTTAGCATGCGTTATGGTTTTAGGGATTGGAGTGAGCTCCTACGGCAACGAATTAAGCCCGGCAGCGAATGATTCTGCGGAAAGCATTAATCGCTCGATTACTTCTCTTAATTACGACACCAGAAACGAAAATATCAACTACCGGATGCAAAATGGCACATCCTACACGTCAAACTGATGCTTCACCATCACGTGTTTTTAATCATTTTAATCATGGTAGGGAGCTTGGTATCGATTTTTTGGGCTTCCGAGCCAGAGGAAAATTTGCGCCAGTCACAACAGGAGAGGGTGTATAGAGCGGCGACTGTTATCTTTCATTAAGAGATACGGGTGCCCTCGAGTAAATGGTTAAAGCTAAGGTCTTTCTTATTTGTTTGTCTGTGTTGATCGTAGTTACGTCCGCACTAGGAGCATATCACATGTATGCGATGGAGCGAGCAATTGCCCGGAGTATATATGCGGATATCCTCGACGACATGCAGGATATTGGCTACTTGGAACCCTCTTTGGCCGATTACTACCTTGAGAAAATGGAAGAGCTGGGCTGGGACGTAAGTGTGGATGTATTTGCCGGAAGCTGGCCGCGAGTAGAGAATGAGCGAGCTCGGAAGGAACGACAGGAATCAGTGACTCTTACATTAACGGTCACTCCTTCGAGAGTAGCACAATGGCTTCATCGCTTTGCAGAAGGAGAGGTTTCATTTTCATTTGCCGGAAGCCGTCCCTCTGAATATTTTGATCCGAGGTGGTAGTTTGTGAATAAAATGATTACCATCTTGGTACTGCTAGCACTGGTATTGCCTTTGACGGTGAATCTTCTTTTTACTGGTCCTGATAATTTATTATCGGCGTGCACCCGTTTTTTTGGTGAGCTACTCACTAGTGTAACGCGATTTGGTGCGAGCTGATGGGGCAATTAATTGCAGTTATTCTCAACGTGATGGTTCTTCTGCTGGTACCGTTAGGAATCTTGCAAGTCCATACAGTGGTTCAGACACGTAACGAACTGCTAGAGGTGAGTGCTGCCGCTACGAAATATGTTAGCAATCATGGTGGTATGAATGAAGTACGTGTGCAGCAAGAGGTTCGAGCATTTATTTCTCGTGAGCTGGCAGAAAAAAGATTGTCTCTCTCCGAGCCGGAACTCGCAGTCACTGTCACTCGCATTCGCGCTGCTGATCCGATTCTTTGGAGCCATGAGGACGAGTTTGTGCTGCAAATGTCGATTCCCTTTCCACAGTTTACGAAGCTGATTCCGATGCCCGCCAAGAATCTGCAAGTCATCCGGCAAGGGACGATTAATGTGATGGATTACGACTTATCATAACATAATCACTCCAGTTAGGAGGCTAACGATACGGGAATCAACGTCTTATCCATATCAGTCATCTTGTTCTTTTTACTCGTTGGTATGTTTGTGGTGGATGCAGATGTAGCCATGCAAAAGAAAACCGAGGTAAAAATGCTGTTGGAGCTGGCGAACCACGATGCTAGCTTTGCAGTCGACCCTGTTTTGAAAACAGAAGGGGTAATTGATCTGATCGAAGACGAGGCCATGCAACGCTTTGACAAGCGGATGAAAGAAAATGGCGGTTACATGCGTGAGCAACAGACGTTTGTGCCAGCAGCTAACAGTGTGACAACAGAACCGATCCCCTTTACCCGATACTACGTAGATTTTCGTTCCTGGGAGCGTGATCTGCAATTGCGCTATCAATACAACGGGGAAAGGTTTGTCGTGGAGAAAGCGACACCGGGCGTAATTCGTCCAAAAGGAGGGCGCTTGCAGATTACGGTCGTAACAAAGCAAGGCACTGAGCTACGTCTCGCACCAAAAACCATGGTAGGTCCGTCTCATATAATCGTTGCCTACGTAGACGAGCGACCGTTTCTCCCGTTGCTGCCAGCCCATGCTTTTCCTGTCGTTTCTGTCGAAGAAGTGAAAGATTAGTCAGACTTATTTACAAATTATGAATTTCTCTGTTACTATGTAAGAAAGTGCTTACCCAGCTTGCGATTGTGAGGAAGTCGCTCTCCGAACGTCCCGCATGGCCGGTCTTTTAAGCATAGTAAAAGTGGGGTTTTTGATTTGTTTGATAAAGATACCATTTATATTGTTGGCGATGCTCAGTCTTCCTCAAACAATCCGATTACGCAGCAATTCAGTGCGTTTTTTATCGGGTTGGTTGTCGATACTACCAACGACAAAATTGTAGAAGCTGCTTGCTCTGCGACTGTCCAGCTGACGTCAGATTTTGCCCGATCAATCTTTATCGGTCACTCCATCTATGCGTCTGATGAGATAGGGGAAGAGATTCGCTTACGGTATTTTGGATCTTCGCAAAAAACATTGATTGCTGCGTTTAAGGATGCACAAAAGAAGTACAAACAGGCCATAAACGCGAGAAGTAAAGCAGAGATCACCAAATAACCAACTTCATAGGCTGCTTTATTTATCCGTATGCACGGCATACACGTAAGTAAAACCCAGCAAGTGCCCGAGTCAACGAGCATTTGCTGGGTTTTTTGGATTAACCTGATTTCGCTTTAAAAAGGAGGAGAGTCCTTGCTATCTTTTGTCTTCCGCAGATTTATCTCCATGATCGTTACGTTGTGGCTCATCATTACACTCACGTTTTTCCTGATGCACGCTGTTCCGGGTTCTCCTTTTGAAAGAGAAGGGAAAGCACTGAATGCATCTGTAGAACAAAACCTCAATGCGTATTTCAACCTGGATAAGCCGTTGATGGTCCAGTACGGACTCTATCTGCAAAAGCTGGTGCAGTTTGACTTGGGTCCATCCACTGCCAACAGCGCGGATACGGTGAACAAAATGATTGCCCGCGGATTCCCCGTCTCGTTTCAGCTTGGTGTCATTGCCGTCCTGTTTGCCATCTTCTCCGGTATCGGGCTCGGCGTCGTTGCGGCACTGAGGCATAACCGTCTGATTGACTACGTAGCCATGATTATCGCCGTTATCGGAATCTCTATTCCTAGCTTTGTGATTGCTCCCTTGCTCATTAAATACTTGGCAGTGGAATGGAAGCTGCTGCCGACCGCTACCTGGGGTACCTGGCAGCACGTCATTATGCCGGCACTGGCCTTAGGATTTGGTCCGATCGCGATTATTGCTCGCCTGACGCGCACCAACATGCTGGAGGTGTTGACTCAGGAGTATATCGAGACCGCTCGCGCGAAAGGGCTTTCACCGGCAACGATTATTTTGAAGCATGCGCTGCGAAATGCGATTTTGCCAGTTGTCACGCTGCTTGGCGCTTTGATCGCCAACGTTTTGACAGGAAGCTTTGTGATCGAGAAAATCTTTGCGATTCCCGGAATGGGTAAGTATTTTGTGGCTGGCATTATTAACCGCGACTACTCCGTGATTATGGGGACGACCGTCTTTTATAGTGCCCTCTTGATTTTCATGATGTTTGTCGTCGATGTGTTGTACGGCATCATCGATCCACGAATCAAGCTACATCGAAAGGAGAGCGAAGGATGATCGTTTCTGACGACTTGTTTATCCCTATGCGCAAAGACAACCTTAATTCGGAAGCGATTGTGCGACCTCAACTTACGTTTTGGCAGGAAGCATGGCTCCGTTTGCGAGGAAACAAGCTGGCCCTTATGGGATTAGTCATTATTATCGTGCTGGGTGTCATGGCGACGATCGGCCCTATGATTTCTGGTCATGAATACTCCAAGCAGTCGATTATTTCTAAAAATCAGGCACCCTCTGAGAATAATTGGTTCGGTACTGATGAGTTCGGTCGTGATGTCTTTACCCGTGTCTGGTACGGGGCGCGTATTTCCTTGTTTGTTGGATTCATGGCAGCTCTGATCGACTTTTTCATCGGTGTTCTGTACGGCGGAATTGCTGGCTATGTAGGCGGACGAGTGGATAACATCATGATGCGCTTCGTCGACATCCTGTACGGACTTCCTTATTTGCTCGTTGTCATTTTGCTCATGGTTGTTATGGGGCCAGGGCTGGGAACGATTATCGTGGCATTGAGTGCTACTGGCTGGATTGGTATGGCTCGTACCGTGCGCGGTCAAGTCTTGCAAATGAAAAGCTCCGAATACGTATTGGCTGCGAAAACGATGGGAGCAAAGCCGTTCTACATCATTCGCAAGCATCTGCTTCCAAACACAATCGGTATCATCATCGTTTACGTGACCTTGTCTGTACCATCGGCGATCTTCTCGGAAGCGTTTCTGAGCTTCCTCGGCTTAGGTGTCCAAGCGCCTATGGCGAGCTGGGGGGTAATGGCCAATGATGGACTATCGACCATTTTATCTGGTCATTGGTGGCGACTCTTTTTCCCGGCCTTCTTCATTTCCATGACGATGCTAGCGTTCAACGTGCTTGGTGATGGCTTGCGCGATGCATTCGATCCGAAGGCAAGGAGGTAAGCGACATGGATCATACAGAAAAATTGCTCGAAGTAAGCGGGCTGCGTGTCGTTTTTAAAACGCATGGTGGCGAAGTGAACGCGGTTCGGGATGTGAGCTTTAGTCTAAACAAGGGCGAGACGCTGGCAATTGTGGGTGAGTCTGGCTGTGGGAAAAGCGTAACGGCTCGCAGCGTGATGCGTTTGATCCCTGAACATATCGGAAAAATCGCGGGTGGCAGCATCCTATTCAAAGGACAGGACCTCGCGAAGCTGCCGGAAAAAGAAATGCGCGAGATGCGCGGCAAAGAAATCTCCATGATCTTTCAGGACGCGATGACCTCGCTCAATCCGACGATCTCTATCGGTGAACAGATTATGGAAGGGATTATCCGCCATCAAAAGGTCTCCAAAAGTGAAGCACGCAGGCAAGCAATCGAAATCCTGCAATTAGTCGGGATCGCCAACCCGGAGAGCCGTCTCAAGCAATATCTGCATCAGTTTAGTGGAGGGATGCGCCAGCGTATTATGATCGCGATTGCGCTCGTCTGTAAACCATCCATTCTGATTGCCGATGAGCCAACGACTGCTCTGGACGTAACGATTCAGGCGCAAATTATTGATTTGTTTAAAAGTATTCAGCAGAAGACAGGCGTATCGATCATCATCATCACGCATGATTTGGGCGTAGTCGCCAAGATTGCGGATCGGGTGAACGTTATGTATGCAGGGAAGGTAGTAGAATCTGGTCCGGTGCGCGACATTTTCTACAATCCACAGCATCCGTATACAAAAGGCTTGCTCGCTTCCATGCCACGACTCGATGCTGACCGTGAAATACCGCTTAGTCCGATTCCGGGTACGCCGCCTGATCTGTTTGCTCCGCCAATCGGCTGCGCTTTTGCTGCGCGTTGTGATTACGCTTTGGAGGTATGTCGCAATTACCAGCCTGCGGAATCGCATCTGCACAACAAGCACTCCGTCTCCTGTTGGCTGCAAGACCCGAGAGCCAAGAAGATGCTGGCTGCTATGCAGGCGCCAACGGGAACTTGAATGGGCGCTTTTTCAGGAACATGCCTGACAGGTCAATGACACGAATGACTTAGGTAGATGAGCTGCTTCTTATCGTGTAAAAGAGGTTGTCGTCCAACGGCACTATCCTTTTACGACATAAATAAAAAAAGTATAAGGGGGAAGAAACAGTGAAAAAATTATCAACCGTCCTGCTCTCCGCATCACTGGCTGTTTCCATGCTTGTAGCTGGCTGTTCGGGTCAACCGGCGAACAATCAATCAGCGCCACCAGCAGAGAACAATCAGCCGAATACATCGGCACCAGGGGATCAAGCAGCCAAGCTCCTGCTTCTGAACAACATCAAGGAGCCTACTTCTCTCGATCCGCCGATTGGTTTTGATGAACCGTCCTACAACATCCTGAACAACCTGATGGAAGGCTTGACCCGTCTGGATGAGAATCAAAAGATTCAACCAGCAGCAGCTAGTGAATGGAAAGTATCCGAGGATGGCAAAACATATACCTTTACCTTGCGTGACAGCAAATGGAGCAATGGTGATCCTGTAACCGCTCATGACTTTGAATACGCTTGGAAGCGCATGCTCGATCCAGCCCTGGCATCTCCAGCATCCTTCCTCGCTTATATCATTGAAGGTGCAGAAGCATACAGCAGCGGCAAAGGTAAAGTGGAAGACGTAAAAGTAAAAGCGTTGGACGACAAAACATTGGAAGTAGTACTGGCGCAGCCTGCGTCCTGGACACTCCTCTTGGCATCCAACCCGGCCTTCTTCCCTGTACATAAAGCGACAGGCGAAAAAGATCCGAAATGGGCTGCCGAAGCGGCTACATTCGTTGGTAACGGACCATTCAAGCTGACTGAATGGGCACATGACAGCGAATTGAAAATGATGAAAAACGAGAACTACTGGGATGCGGCAAACGTAACGTTGGCCGGTGCCGTTTGGAAAATGATCGATGACGAGAATACCGAGTATCAAATGTTTACAAACGAAGAGCTGCACAGAACAACAACCGTTCCAGCGGATATGGCTGACCAGCTGTTCAAAGATGGTAAGGTCTACGTAAAAGATGGAGCAGGTACAGAGTTCTACCGCTTCAACGTAACCAAAGAGCCGTTTGACAATGCCAACATCCGTAAAGCGTTTAGCTTGGCGATTGACCGCCAAACATTGGTTGACCTCGTGCTGATGCGTCAACAAAAACCAGGAACAGCCTTCGTTTCCTTTGGTTTGCCAGATGCAAATGGTAATGGCGACTTCCGTCAAGTAGGCGGAGAATTGGTGAAGTTCGATGCAGCAGAAGCGAAAAAGCTGCTGGAACAAGGTATGAAAGAAAAAGGCTATACACAGCTGCCTGAGGTTACACTCACGTACCGTAGCGGAACGGCCAATGAAAAAACAGCGCAAGCGGCTCAAGAAATGTGGAAGCAAAACCTGGGTGTAGATGTGAAGCTGCAAAAAGTAGAAGGAAAAGTACTGACCGATATGCAAAAGCAATTGCAGTACCAAATTGCACGTTCTTCCTGGTTGCCTGATTTCGGAGATGCGATCAACTTCCTGGACATTTTTCAATCAAAGAGCGGTAGCAACCGTACTGGTTGGAGCAATCCGGAGTACGACAAGCTGATCGAAGGTGCTTACAAAGAGCCAGATGATGCAAAACGTCTGCAAATGCTGCATGACGCAGAGAAAATTTTGGTAAGCGATGCTCCAGTCGCACCACTCTACTTCTATAACACATCTCTTCTCACTAGCGACAAGGTGAGCGGAATTGTCAGCTCTTCTCTTAGCTACACAGACCTGAGAAAAGCTGTTGTGAAGTAAAAACAGTTTGCCGGGAGAAGTCATTTCAGGCGGATGGAATGACTCTCCCCCCTTTTTTGCTGATTGTTTTAATAGTGCTATAATTTAGTATGTCATTACAGAAAAAAATACAGACAAAGAGACCACAAGTGCTAGAGAAGATGGAGGAAAACATGATTATTCAAGCCATCGAAGTAAAACGAATTTCTGTTCCTTTGAAAAAACCTTTTAAAACTGCTTTGCGTACGGTGCACAATCTGGAATCAGTACTGGTCAAAATTACTTGCGACAATGGCATGGTAGGCTGGGGTGAGGCTTCTGCTACGGTCGTCATTACAGGTGACAGCATCGAAAGCATCGAATCGGCTATCCTCAATACGATGAAGCCACAACTCATCGGCCTGAATCTGATCGCCTATGAGCAGGTCTTCCAAACTCTGCATCAGTCCATGGTGGGTAATACAAGTGCAAAAGCTGCTGTAGACATTGCCCTCTATGACCTCATTTCGCAGCGTGCAGGAATGCCTTTGTACCAATTCCTCGGCGGATACCGCGACCAGTTGGAAACCGATTATACAGTCAGTGTGAACTCGCCGAAAGAAATGGGAGAGGACGCAGCGGCTTATTTGAAAGAGGGCTTTAACGTTCTGAAGATCAAGGTCGGTAAAGACAATATCGAGGATGATATTTTACGCATCCAGGAAATTCGCAAATCTGTGGGCAATCAGGTGAAGATTCGTCTTGATGCCAACCAGGGATGGAATGTAAAAGAAGCGGTTCAATCCATTCGCAAAATGGAGGACATGGGTCTTGGCATCGAACTGATTGAACAACCTGTAAAAGCGCATGATCTGGAAGGCTTGAAGCGGGTAACAGATTCGGTCGATACGCCAATCATGGCTGACGAGAGTGTATTTTCGCCGGCTCAGGCGTTGCAGGTTCTCCAAAACCGTGCAGCTGACATGATTAATATCAAGCTGATGAAAGCAGGCGGTATTTTCAAAGCTCAATTGATCAACCAAATGGCCGAAGAACACGGTATTCCATGCATGGTTGGCAGCATGATCGAATCCCGCCTCGCGGTATCGGCAGCGGCGCATTTTGCAGCCAGCAAGAAAAACATCACTCGCTTTGACTTTGACGCTCCATTGATGCTTCTGCACGATGGGATAGATGGTGGCGTGGCATACGAGGGACGCTTGATGAAGATGCAAGAGGAGCCAGGACTTGGCTTTCGCTCGGTAAGCTTATGGGAAGGAGGAAAATAATCATGAAAACAGCAATTGTTTCTGTTTCGGTTGCGACCGTGTGGACCAAACCGGAATCTCCGCGTGACATTGACCAGTTAGCTCTGGGTACACCAGTAGATGCACGCAGCTGGCTTGCCTCGCTCACGATTGATGAAAAGCTCGGATTCTACGATAACAATGCGATCCAGACTCAGGCGCTGTACGGTACACGCGTAGAGGTGATCGAGGAGCATGGGGAGTGGTCACATGTACTGATTCCTGACCAGATCTGCAATAAAAATGAAAAAGGCTATCCAGGCTGGATTCCATCTCGTCAGCTCACTCCGTGGTCTTCTTCCTTTGACGTAAGCGATGGTCAAAAGCTGGCGATGGTAACAGCGGCATTTACCCATTTGCACAGCACAGACAAAGAGCCGGGTATGGAGCTTGCCTTTTTGACCAGACTGCCTCTAGTAGAAGAAACAGGGGACTGGGTAACAGTAGCGACACCGGACGGCACAGCGCTCCTGCGAAAAGAAGATGTGCGGATCGTGAAGGCCAATGAGCCAGTGGATCTGACCGGAAATCGCGGAGAAACCATAGTAGAAACGGGCAAACGATTCCTCAACCTGCACTATTTATGGGGAGGCATGTCCTCCTATGGATATGACTGCTCGGGCTTTGCCTACAATATGCACCGTTCCGTAGGGATTCAAATTCCAAGAGATGCTTCGGACCAGGCAAGAGCAGGTCAATTGGTAGAAAAAGAAGATTTGCTTCCAGGTGATTTGCTATTTTTCGCGTATGAAGAAGGCAAAGGAAGAGTCCATCACGTGGGCATTTATATGGGAAATGGAGAAATGATTCATTCGCCAGATTCCCGAAGCGCCATTGAAATCGTCAAGCTGGATGGCTACAAGCTGGAAAAGGAACATTCTGTCTCCAGACGATACTGGTAAATAGATAACGGGGGGAGGAATGGCCAGATGGACAGAAAGAAGCTGGTCCAGGTAAAGAACCTGACAAAAACCTTTACGTTGGAAAAAGGGCTCTCACTAAAAGCAGCGGACAACATCTCCTTTGAGATTTATGAAGGAGAGACATTTGGACTGGTAGGGGAATCTGGCTGCGGAAAATCAACGACGGGACGTACGATCATCGGTCTGTATCAGCCGACTTCGGGCGAGGTCTTGTTCGATGGGCAAAACGTTCATAAAGCTTCAGGTGGTGAACGGGGCAAAATTACCCGCAACATGCAGATGATTTTCCAGGACCCCTACGCGTCCTTGAACCCGCGTATGAACATTTCCGAGATTATTTCGGAAGGTCTGAATCTGAATGGCCTATACAAGGGTAAAGAGCGGATGCAGCGCGTAGTCGAGCTATTGGAAATGGTCGGTTTGCAAAAGGAGCATGCTAACCGTTTTCCCCACGAGTTCAGTGGGGGGCAGCGACAACGTATCGGCATCGCACGGGCGCTTGCCGTCAATCCACGCTTCATTATTGCAGATGAGCCGATTTCTGCATTGGACGTATCCGTTCAGGCACAGGTCGTCAATTTGATGAAAACCTTGCAGCGCGAGCAAAACCTCACGTATTTGTTTATCGCGCATGACTTGGCAATGGTTAAGCATATCAGTGATCGCATCGGCGTGATGTATCTGGGCAACATGGTGGAGATGACAACGAGTGAAAAGCTCTATGAATCCCCAAAGCATCCTTATACGCAGGCGCTTTTATCTGCAATTCCTGTCCCAGACCCGGATCTGGAGAAGAGTCGCGAGCGAAGCATTATCGAAGGAGACGTGCCGAGCCCGATCAATCCGCCAAGCGGCTGTGTTTTCCGCACGCGTTGTCCTGTAGCAAAGGAAGTATGTGCAAAGCAAAAGCCTACGTGGCAGGAAGTAGATTCCGGTCATTTTGTCGCCTGTCATCTGTATGAGTGATAGAGGCAAGCGAAATAGATCAACAGAAAATTCGACAAAGCTCTGACACCATCCCTGCCTGCTAGGGATGGTTTTTGTCGTGCAGATAGGCCCTATATTAAGGAAGGCTTACCAGCAAAATCGGGTAGGAGAACTGTTAATATTCTGTAAACTGGCAGGAATCAAACAAGTTTTGTCGAAATACGGTTACAGTAAACCATTTCGTTACTCGCTTACCTTCATCGTGAGTCTTCCATTCCAGGAGAAGTGAGGGTTGCATATGACTTTGAGTACCTCCTCATTCCATTCTACTCCCCGACGTTGGCGGGAAGTCGAAGCTCAGTTAGGAATTACCGTGCCCCGGTCGCTACGATCAGACACGTCTGCCTTGCTGTTTTTGGAAAGCGTCGCTGCAACACCCATGTTGGACAAAGAAGAAGAGCTAGCGTGCCTGATCCGCTATCAAAAGGATGGCGATCTGGATGCGCGCGAAACTCTTGTGAGAGCCTATTTGCGCTATGTCGTCAGTACGGCTTTGAGACATCTGAAAAGAGGTATGCCATTTCTGGATTTGATTCAGGAGGGCACGATTGGTTTGTTTACCGCAATTGACAAGTTTGACGTGGGCCGTGGTGTTCGTCTCTATCATTACTCGCATTGGTGGATATCCCAAGCGATTACGCGAGCGATCAACGACAAGGGGACTTTGATACGTATCCCTGTTCACATGCATGAACAGATTCGCCAGTACCAAAAACAAGTGTTACATCTCGTACAAGCATTAAACCGTACGCCCGATCGCCATGAGATTGCCGGACTGCTGGACATTCCAATAGAAAAGGTCGACGCGATTGAGCTTGCCTTGATGATGAAAATGGAGTCTATCGACGCAGAGCCAGATGACGATGCCTGGATGGCTGGGCATGACGATGAGTGCCTCAGCTATGCGGAAATCATGGATGATGGATTGTCATCTCTGGATGATTGGATCGAGAAAGTCGATTTACGCTCACAGATGCGCGCCGCTTTGGAACGATTGAGTCCGCGGGCGCAAGAGATCATTTCCATGCGATATGGTTTGTATGATGATCAGGTTTACACGTTGGAGGAAGTAGGCAAGATGTTTGGTCTTACCCGTGAGCGTATACGCCAGATCGAGGCTACTACGATTGATCGGCTGCGCACTCAAAAAGCTTCCCGAGTATTAAAAGATTATTTAAAGTAACGATTACGACGCGACCCCCTCTCAATTGCAGAGGGGGTTTTTTTGCGCGGATTGGCGCGTAGGAATAGAAGTGTTTGGGAAGCGCGGGGGCAGAAGCGTAGCCACTGTTTGTTGTGGTACACTGTTACAAGCAGCTTCAGAATTTTTTCATGCCAAAAGGAGGATCGCTACATGAGCGATTATTTAATAAGAGCAACCGGCTTTAATGGACATGTCCGTGCTTTTGCGGCACGTACGACAGATATTGTAGAGGAAATCCGTCGACGTCACGATATGTGGAATACAGCAACCGCGGCAGCTGGTCGTACATTGACCGTGTCGTTAATGATGGGAGCCATGTTAAAAGGAAACGAAAGCATCAATGTCAAAGTAAAAGGGAATGGCCCAATCGGCCAGATCGTGGCAGAAGTCAATGCAGATGGCGAAGGGGTCGCTTATGTTACGGAGCCGCATACTCATTTTGAGCTAAATGAAAAAGGCAAGCTGGATGTGGCACGTGCAGTGGGAACAGAAGGGTTCGTCTACGTGAGCAAGGATCTCGGAATGAAGGAACCGTATCAAGGCAGCTCCCCGATCGTTTCTGGAGAAATCGGAGAGGACTTCACGTATTATTTCGTCACGTCCGAGCAGACACCATCCGCGGTCGGTGTAGGTGTACTCGTGAATCCTGAGGATCGGTCGGTACTCGCTGCAGGCGGCTTTATTTTGCAGCTGATGCCTTTCACGCCAGATGAAGTGGTAGCACAGATTGAGGAGCGCTTGAGCCAACTGCCGCAAGTATCGCGCATGATTGGCGAAGGGCTGACACCAGAAGAAATTTTGGCGAGAGTGTTAGATGAGCCAAAATATCTCAGCCGCACCGAAATCAAATTTCACTGTAAATGCTCGGAGGAAAAAGTGACCCAAGCACTGATCAGCCTGGGACGCGAGGAAATGCAAAGCATGATCGATGAGCAAGGTGAGGCAGAAGTACACTGCCATTTCTGCAATGAACGCTATTATTATGACGAAGCTGCGCTCATAGGCATCTTGAAAGAAATGTAACATCATAAGCGACATGTAAGCGTGGTTTGAGGCGAGGAGAGGGTGGCATGACCAACGTCAAAGGGTTGTGGGCATTCATTGGAGCACTCGTATTGCTGTTGCTTGCCGTGACATGGGGCTATTACCAGTCGTCCGGCAAGCTTCAGTCTGCCGCGGTTGTAGGAGACAATACGATTAGTGAAGCAGCGTATGTAGCTGCACTCAAGCAAAAGTTCGGCAAACAAGTGCTGGATGACATGATTAATCGTGAAGTCGTTTTTCAGGAAGCCAAGCGTTTAGGGATTACCGTTGATCAAAAGCAGCTGGATAAAGAAGTGGCTCAAATTAAAGAAAGCTATGGAAGTCAAACGGACAGTGAATTTGCGGAAGCACTGGTCAAGCAAGCAGGAACGAGTGTGGAAGCATTGAAGCAGGAAATTACATATCAGCTGTTACTGCAAGCGCTCGCAACCAAAGACATTACCGTCAAGGACGATGAATTGCTGACGATTTACAACAACAACCCGGATCGCTACTCCAAGCCTATGCAGGTGCATTTGTATCAAATCGTAGTCGCATCACTGAAGGAAGCAGGACAAGTATCGGCAGAGCTTTCGCAGGGAGCTAATTTTGAAACACTCGCCAAGGAACGCTCCATTGATAATTTGACGGCGTCTAATGGAGGAGACATGGGGTGGATTTCGATGAATGCTTCCCGCTTGCCGGATGAGGCAAAAACGGTAATCGCTGATTTGGGAACGAATAAAAACAGCGCTGTCGTAAAAGTCGGAGATCAATATGCGATCTACCGCATCGCAGAAAAAAGGGATGCCGAGAAGCGATCCTTTGAGGAGATCAAGGAGGAGCTGCGGCGTGAGGTGGCCTATGCACAGGTAGAGTCCCTGGATACCATTCTTGAGCAGTTGCGAAATTCAGTAGGTGTTCGGATTTCTGGGCAAATGCCTCATTGACCAAATGGGCAACCGTTGATATAATTAAAACTATAAATCCTAGCGTTTTACTCGGCTATTAAAAATGAGGGGGCAGGACATATGCGCGTGGCTAATTCCATTACCGATTTGATTGGATACACACCATTAGTGAAGCTGAACCGTGTTGTCACCGAAGATAGTGCAGACATTTATTTGAAGCTGGAATTTTTCAACCCAGGAAGCAGTGTAAAAGACCGTATCGCACTCGCTATGATCGAGGCAGCAGAAGCAGATGGAAGTCTAAAACCCGGTGATACAATTATTGAACCTACGAGCGGAAATACCGGGATTGGTCTTGCGATGGTTGCGGCTGCAAAAGGCTACAAGTCCATTCTGGTCATGCCAGAGACGATGAGTATTGAGCGTCGCAATTTGTTGCGTGCATATGGAGCGCAGCTGGTTCTGACACCAGGAGCAGAGGGCATGGGTGGTGCGATTCGCAAAGCCGAAGAGCTGGCGAAGGAAGACAGCACCTATTTTATTCCACAGCAGTTTAATAACCTCGCCAATCCTGCGATTCACCGTGAAACGACTGCGCGTGAGCTGCTAGAGCAAGCACAAGAAATCGGCGGTGTAGATGCGTTTATTTCCGGGATCGGAACCGGTGGAACAATCACAGGCGTAGGTCAAGTGCTGCGCGAGCAATACCCGAATGTACACATTGTAGCAGTAGAGCCTGCGGCTTCCCCTGTACTCTCTGGAGGAAAACCAGGACCACATAAAATTCAAGGGATCGGAGCAGGCTTCGTTCCGCAGATTCTGGATACGGGTATCTATGATGAAATTATCAAGGTAGAGAACGAGGATGCGTTTGAAACAGCTCGTCGCGTTGCTCGTACGGAAGGCATCTTGGGCGGTATCTCCTCTGGAGCAGCCATTCATGCTGCATTGCAAGTAGCGGCTAAGCTCGGGAAGGGGAAAAAGGTCATCGCGATCATTCCATCCAATGGCGAACGCTACCTGTCCACTCCGCTCTATCAATTCGAAGACTAATTGGGAAAAAGTTACGAGACCACGGTGTGCCTTTTTATGCACCGTGGTCTTTTCATTCATATAGGCCGCCTATATAATGAACGGATAATACTACGTAAAAGACCGGAGCGTGAACAGGAGTGCCATTCCCTAGTTATGCAGATTGCCAGAATTACGCCAATACCTTTTCGTTAATCCCGCTAGCCGTTCGTGGTAAATGGGCATCTCATGTAGATCCATGGCAAGTATTAAAAGCTTTGCAGCCGTCTCTGCAAGATGCTGTCCTGTTGGAAAGTGGACGAGCGGGCCGGTATACGTTTTTGGGCGATCAGCCAATCGCAACCTTGCGTAGTGGGCAGGGAGAAACCGTGGTCGTGTATGCTGACGGTCGTGTAGAGAACCTTTTGGCGGATAATCCACTGGATGCATTGCGGAACCTGCTTGCCCGGTACAAAACACCCGTCATTCCAGAAATGCCTGATTTTTCTGGAGGCGCGGTAGGATACATGAGCTATGACATGAACCGGTTTTTTGAACCGACACTGCCGCAGATCGCGACAGACGACTTACAGTTGCCTGACCTGTATGTTATGATGATGCAAGACCTTCTTGTCTTTGATCATGAGACACGAGAAATCATCTGTCTGACCCATTTGTCGGCAGATAGATTGACTGAAGAGGCCTATCAGCAGAGTGCAGAACGTATCGAAAAACGCTTAGCTAGGGTAACTTCACTAGCGATGGAAACGGATCACACCGATTGGGAAGCCCTGCGGAAAAGACCGTTGTCACACGAGACTCCGGTAGAGGTATCGTTCGCCAAGGACCAGTTCGAAGAGGCAGTACGCCGAGTTCAGGAGTACATCGCCCAAGGAGACGTCTTCCAGGTGAATCTGTCTGTGAGGCAAAGCAAGCCTTTGGAGGTAACTCCGCAAGACGTTTATGAAGTCCTGCGCAAGCTGAATCCTTCTCCGTATATGGGTTACGTGAGCTTTCCTGAGTTTCAGCTGGTCAGCGCTTCACCCGAGCTATTGGTAAAGGTGAAGGGTGGCGAGGTGCATACGCGTCCGATTGCGGGTACCCGTCCACGCGGGCAAACAGATGCCCAGGACGAAGCTTTGGCACGTGAGCTGATCGATAATGAAAAGGAACGCGCCGAGCACGTTATGCTGGTTGATCTGGAACGAAATGACTTGGGGCGAGTTTGCCGCTTTGGAAGTGTCGAAGTGAGCGAATTCATGGTCGTGGAGAAATACTCCCATGTCATGCATATCGTCTCCCATGTCAAAGGAGAGCTTGCCGATGACAAGGATGCGTTTGATGCAGTAGCAGCAGCTTTTCCTGGAGGAACGATTACAGGGGCGCCCAAAGTGCGCACAATGGAAATCATCGAAGAGCTGGAGCCAGTCAAGCGCGGTGTGTACACGGGATCGATCGGCTGGTTTGGCTTCAATGGCGATGTGGAGGTAAACATCGCGATCCGAACCATGGTAGTAAAGGATGGCGTTGCCCATGTTCAGGCAGGGGCAGGTATCGTGATTGATTCGACACCAGAGGCAGAGTATCGTGAGTCATTGAAAAAGGCAGAAGCGTTATGGAAAGCACTTGAGCTTTGTGAGCAGAGAATGAGTAAGAAGAGCCTAGAGGAGATGAGCTAGATGATTTTGATGATTGATAATTACGATTCGTTTACTTACAACCTGGTGCAATACGTGGGTGAGCTGGGAGAAGAGCTGCAGGTACATCGCAATGACAAAATCACGCTTGAGGAGATTGAGCGGTTGGCCCCGGACTATTTGATGATCTCACCGGGACCATGCACACCAAACGAGGCAGGAATCAGCATGGATGCGATTCGTCATTTTTCCGGAAAAATTCCAATCATGGGAGTTTGCCTGGGGCATCAGTCCATTGGTCAAGTATTCGGTGGCAAAGTCATTCGTGCAGAGCGATTGATGCATGGCAAGACCTCCGAAGTCCTGCATGATGGAAAAACGATTTTCCAAGGCATTCCGTCTCCGTTTACCGCAGCCCGCTACCACTCCCTGATTGTGGAGGAAGCATCGATGCCGAGTGTATTGGAAGTAACAGCGCGAACAGCTGAAGGAGAGATCATGGCAGTTCGTCACCGTGAATACCCGATTGAGGGTGTTCAGTTCCATCCGGAATCGATCATCACCCAGCATGGCAAGCAGCTGCTGAAAAACTTCCTGACAACCTACGCGCGTCATACGACAGGATAACGAATAGATGATAGATAGATAGATACCGCCTTTTACAGGGCGGTATTTTTTGTTATGCCGTTTTGTTTACATACTCTTTATATAGGATTAATCCAGCCTAGATATAACGCTCGTACAATGATAAGAAAGCAGCAGAAAAAAGGAGCGATATGGAATGGATGTAAATCGTCGTCAGTTTTTAACCTATCTGGGAGCAGGGACAGCAGCACTGGCTTCTGTAGCTACCGGAATCCCTGCACTTGCAGCAGGTAGCGCTCTCTCGGGGAAAACAGCTGATCACCTGTTTGGACTGGATACGAAAAAGCATAATTTCAATCCGAAATTTAAAGAAATTCATCCAACAACAAAAGATGATGTGGTCCTTCCGGAAGGCTTCAAATACGATGTAGTTGCATCTTATGGCGATAAAATTAACGCAGCGGGCGATACTTTCGGTTTCAACAACGATTTCACCTGTTTTCTGCCGATCGATGGGAACCCAAATCACGGATTGTTGTGGGTGAATCACGAATATTTGGGTGAGTTGGAATATTACGTCACCGGTTATGACGCGTTGAATGCAAACCCGGACGATAACAAACGCACATCTGCACAGATTGAGAAATATTTGTACGCTTTGGGCGGCTCTATCATCGAAATTAAAAAAGAAAATGGCAGCTGGAAGCTCATAAGCGATTCCAAATACGGTCGTCGTGTGAGTGGCTTAACGAAGCATGCTTTGACCGGGCCTGCTTCATCTGTCAGCAAAGAAGTAATTGGTACGTTTGCAAACTGCTCTGGTGGGGTTACGTTCTGGAACACCGTACTGTCCTGTGAAGAGAACTACATGGATGTAGTGGGCGACTGCAAGCTGGAGGATGCGAATCACTACGGCTGGGTAATTGAGGTAGATCCATTCGATCCGAAATCCACACCGAAAAAGCATACTGCTCTTGGACGCTTTTCACATGAAAATACAGCTATGGTACTCGCGCCATCCGGTCAGCTCGTTGTTTATATGGGTGACGATGCCAAGGACCAATACGTGTACAAATACGTGTCAAAAGGCAAATTTGATCCAAAGGCCGGAAAAAATAACTCCAAGCTCCTGGAAGAGGGGACTCTGTTCGTTGCCAACTTTGGCAAAGGGAAATGGGTCGCTCTGGACTACGCAACAAGCGACGCTTTGAAAAAGGCTGTAAACGGTGAAGGCAAGCCATTGTTTACATCCCAGGCTGACGTACTGGTGAATTGCCGGGATGCTGCCAAAGCAGTAGGTGCGACACCAATGGACCGTCCAGAGGACCTGGAAGTTCATCCGATTGATGGCTCGATCTTTATCGCTCTGACGAACAACGATAAGCATGGCAATTTCTACGGTCAAATCGTTCGTCTGTTTGAAAATGACAACAACCACGCTGGTCTGGAGTTTACGTTTGAAATTTTTGCAGCAGGCGGTCCGCAAAGTGGCTTCGCAGCTCCTGACAATATGGCTTTTGACAGCGCAGGAAATCTGTGGGTAGTGACCGATATTTCTTCTTCCTCTACGAACACAGGCATTTTCAAGCCTTTTGGCAATAACGGCGTATTCTTTATCCCTACAACGGGAAATAGTAAAGGAATCGCTTCCCAATTCGCTTCTGGCCCAGTTGGCTCGGAAATGACGGGTCCTTGGTTTACTCCTGATGAAAAAACATTATTCTTATCGGTTCAGCATCCAGGTGAAAACCTCAAGTCGTATGACAAACCGACCAGCCACTGGCCAAAAGGCGCAAGCTCAGCAGCTATGCCGAGTGTGATTGCCATCACTGGTTTCTAGGACAAGGAGTGTAGCAAAATATGTTATCCAGCATTGGAATTCCTGGTCTGATTTTGATCCTGATCATTGCTTTGGTCATTTTCGGACCAAGTAAACTGCCTGAGATCGGTCGCGCTTTTGGACGTACCCTGACAGAATTCAAATCAGCCGCCAAAGATTTGACTAAGGATGACGACGATGACAAGGACAAGCCTAAAAAGGAAGCAATCGTTGATCTATCCGTAAGTAGCAGCGAGGATGCGTTGAAACGAGTCAACTAATCAGTTTGCGAAAGGAAGGCGGTGCGCTTTGAAACGCATCGCTTTTCCTTTTAGGCTTCTATCAGCTCACTCGGGGGGAAATCATGTGAATCAAGAAATGCCCTTTTTGGAGCATTTGACGGACCTGCGCCGCAGACTTTTGATTATTTTGTCGGCACTTGTAGTCAGCATGGTAATTTGCTTTTTATTTGTCGATCACATTTATCAGGCGCTCGCCAACCATTCGGGAGAAAAGCTGGCGATTCTCGGTCCGGGAGATATTCTGTCGATCTATATCAAATTGTCTGGAGTCGGTGCCTTGGCCTTGACGATTCCTGTAGCAGCCTATCAGGCATGGCGTTTTGTTGTTCCGGCACTGGAGGAGCGAGAGCGCAAGGTGGCTTTGATGTATATCCCGGCGCTGTTTTTCTTGTTTCTTTTTGGGCTGTCGTTTGCTTATTTTGTTTTGTTTCCGATGATGTATCATTTTGTCCTCGGACTCTCGAACGGCAATTTTGAGCTAGTCATTACGGCGAATGATTACTTTACCTTTATGCTAAACCTGTGCTTGCCTTTTGGGCTCCTGTTTGAGCTGCCTGTTGTGGTTCTTTTTCTCAGTCATCTGGGTATACTGAACCCGCATCGACTATCAAAAATGCGTAAGCCCGCTTATTTGGTGCTGTCGATCATCTCCATTACCATCACGCCACCAGACTTTTTGTCAGACATCATGGTCATCGTGCCGTTGATCATTTTGTATGAAATTTCGATTTCCATCTCTCGTTTCATACACGGTAAACGCACTCGGGAAACTGCGCTATCATCCGAAAATATGGTATGATGCTCTCAACAATATTATCGGGAGCGAACCATACATGCACGTATATGTGAATGGAACCATTTGTCCTGCCCAAGAGGCGACAGTCTCTGTTTTAGACCACGGATTTTTATACGGGATTGGTTTGTTTGAAACCTTGCGTGTGTACGACCGCAAATTGTTTTTGTGGGATGACCACTATGCCCGGCTGAGCTCCGGGCTTTTGGCGTTGCAAATTCGTCCTGCCTGGTCAAAGGAAGAGCTGGAGCAGGTGATTCTGCGTACGGTAGATGCCAATGACTTGCGTGATGCGTATGTGCGCTTGAGCGTGACAGCAGGCTCGGAGGGAGTTGGGTTGGTCTCTGATGGTTACGAACAGCCATCTTTATTTGTGTTTGCCAAACCAGTTGCAGCATTAGCCGATCCTCCTCAGCCCAAAAAGCTGCAGACACTATCCTTGGCCCGTCAGACAGCAGAAGGGCTGACGCGCTTCAAATCACACAACTACCTCAATAATGCTTTGGCCAAACAAGAAATTGGCGCAAAGCAGGATGTAGAGGGCTTATTTTTGACGCATGACGGCTATTTGGCGGAAGGAATCGTGAGCAATCTGTTTTGGATAAAGGATGGCAGCTTGTTTACGCCTTCTTTGAACACGGGCATTTTGGATGGTGTGACTCGCCAGCACGTAATGATGTTAGCCAAGCAATTGTCCATACCCACGGTCGAAGGACAATTCCGTCGGGAAGAATTGCCTCAGGCAGATGAAATCTTTGTAACCAATTCGGTCCAAGAGATCGTTCCAGTAAGCGAAATCGATGGTCAGGCGGCCATTACTGTCTACGGAAAAATCACCCGTGAACTGCACCGCGCGTACCGTCATTCTGTAGCGATGGAAGTGTAAATTATGGTATGCTACTAATCAACATGCTAAGACGGAAAAGGGAGTAAGGCTATGAAGTACAATCCATTCCGAATCCACGCGACTACACATGCGGAAGTGGTGTCGGAGCTGTCAAAAAGGGGCATTGCTTCTCCCGAATGCGAGCGATTAGCCGCTGACTGTGGAGCAGGCTTGATGATTCATATACAGAACTTGACTATGTCAGATGCCCTTCTTTTGCGGGAGGACATGCTGTCTGCCGGAGGAGAGGCTGTCATCTCGGCTGATCCTGTGAAGGAGGATACAGTATATGTCCTTCTTCTTGCTGGGCAAAAGCAGCTGGAGCTGACACTACAGCGTATTGTGGGCAAGTCGCCAGGATTGAGTGCTGCAGCGGCAGAGGTACGGGAGATTTTGGCTAGATCTGCACAGCTGCGCAATCGACGAGAATTGGTTTGTGGACGTCGAGTATTGCCGCTTGGCGAGCGGACGTTAGTTATGGGGATATTGAATGTGACGCCGGATTCCTTTTCAGACGGTGGACGCTTTGTTGATTTGGACCAGGCGTTGGCACAAGCTCGTGCCATGGTAGAGGCGGGGGCAGACATCATCGACATTGGCGGGGAGTCAACACGCCCAGGAGCGGAACCGGTAGATGAAGCGCAGGAGCTTGACCGGGTATTGCCGATTATCCGTTTATTATCCGAGGAGCTAACCGTTCCGCTCTCGATTGATACGTATAAAGCGGCAGTTGCGGATCGGGCGCTAGCGGCGGGAGCGCACATTATCAATGATGTATGGGGGGCCAAGCGCGATCCGCGGATGGCTGGGGTTGCTGCTCGCCATGGTGTCCCCATTATTTTGATGCACAATCGTACAAACACGGACTACCATGATTTCTTTGCAGATTATGTAAAGGATTTGCGAGAGTCGGTGCAGATCGCTTTGGACGCAGGTGTCAAACAAGAGCAGATTATTCTCGACCCGGGAATCGGGTTTGTGAAGTCTGTGGATCAGAATTTAGAAACGATGAGACGTCTCGACGATCTGGTTGCCTTGGGTTATCCCGTCTTGCTTGCTACCTCCCGAAAAAGAATGATCGGACATGTCCTTGACCTTCCTGTAGAAGAGCGAGTGGAAGGAACAGCAGCGACAGTCGCGCTTGGTGTGGCGAAAGGCTGTCATATGGTCCGGGTACATGATGTAAAGGAAATGAAGCGCGTTACCAAGATGATGGACGCAATGTTAAAGGGGGGCATTCCCGTTGGATAAAATCTTCTTCAGCGGTATGTCATTTTATGGTTTCCACGGGGTGTATGGTGCAGAAGCTGAGCTGGGACAACGTTTTATGGTCGATCTCGAGCTGTCCATCAATTTATCTCGCGCGGGGGCAAGTGACGATCTACATGATACAGTGAATTACGCAGAGATTTTTACCTGTGTGCAAAAGGTAGTAGAGGGCGAGCGCTACAACCTGGTGGAAAGGCTGACCACAGAAGTTGCTCGGCAGCTGTTCACGCATTTTCCTCTGGTGGAAGTAAAAGTGAAGGTAACGAAACCGAACCCACCTATCAAGGGTCACTATGAAGGTGTAGCGATCGAGATGATACGCAAAAGAGAGGATTTTGCTTTATGACAGTCTGTGCGTATATCGCCCTTGGTTCCAATCTGGGAGATCGTGCCGAGACTCTGCGCCAGGCGTTGAAAAAACTGAACGATCAACCTGGCATCCGTATCCTTCGGGTTTCCTCTGTTTATGAAACGGAGCCTTTTGGTAACGTGGAGCAGGAGGCTTTTCTGAATATGGCTATTGCTATCGAAACCTCTCTGTCTCCAGATGAGCTGCTACATACAGCTCTGGCGGTGGAGCGGGAGCTAGGTCGTGTGCGCACGATTCGTTGGGGACCGCGTACCATTGATATTGATCTTTTATTGTACGGGAAGTCCCGCATATCGCAGGAGCATCTCGTAATTCCGCATCCAGGAATAAGTCAGCGGGCGTTTGTGCTGGTTCCGCTGCGTGATGTATGGGAGGGCGGCGCTCTGCCTGAGTACAAGCAGACTATCGAGCATTATCTATCGTTATTGGTAGAGGATCACAAGGGGGTACGTGAGTGGGGAACAGTCAATTGGGAAATCGAATCAGATCGTTCCGAAAGCTAAAAGGGTATACACAGCAGTCTCTTTCGGAAAAGCTGGGAGTGTCACTTTCTTTTGTCGGTTCACTTGAACGCGGAACAAGAACGCCTACAGAGCCTGTTTTGCGCAAGATCGCCAGCACTTTACAGGTCGACTACGACGAATTATGTGCTATAAATAAATAATGACTTTTGGAAAGGTCTGTCCTCTCCAGGAACCCGCCTGTATAACGGGAAAAGGAGGTCCATATAGATGAAAATCGGAAATGTTGAGTTAAAAAATAACGTGGTACTCGCGCCTATGGCAGGAGTATGCAATCCAGCCTTTCGTTTGATTGCCAAAGAGTTTGGCACAGGGCTGGTATGCGCAGAGATGGTGAGTGACAAAGCGATTATGCACGGAAACAAAAAGACGCTGGATATGCTTTTTGTCGATGAGCGCGAAAAACCGCTAAGCCTGCAGATTTTTGGTGGCGACAAGGAAACGTTAGTCGGCGCAGCGAAATATGTAGACCAGAATACCAATGCAGATATCATTGATATCAACATGGGCTGTCCTGTTCCGAAAATTACGAGCTGTGATGCAGGAGCGCGTTTGCTGCTGGATCCAGATAAAATTTACGAAGTGGTCTCTGCGGTTGTTGATGCGGTGGATAAGCCGGTCACAGTGAAAATGAGACTCGGATGGGACGAGGAGCACTTGTATGTGCTGGATAATGCTCGCGCTGTAGAACGTGCGGGTGGTAGTGCGATTGCTGTGCACGGACGTACTCGTGTCCAAATGTACAAAGGTCATGCAGACTGGAGCTGGATCGGTAAAGTAAAAGAAGCTGTCTCCATTCCAGTAATTGGTAACGGCGATGTTGCTACACCAGAAGATGCCCGCCGCATGCTGGATACAACCGGCTGCGACGGAGTTATGATTGGACGCGCGGCACTTGGAAATCCGTGGATGCTGTATCGTACCATTCAGTATTTGACGACTGGTGAGTTGGTTTCAGAACCATCCGTTCGCGAAAAAATGGAAATCTGTCTTCTGCATGCAGAACGCTTGATTGCATTGAAAGGGCCGCGAGTAGGTGTTCTTGAAATGCGCAAGCATGCGGCCTGGTATTTAAAGGGTCTGCGGGGCGCTACCCAAACGAAAAATTTGGTAAATGCTGTCGAAACCGAAGAGGAGCTTCGTCGCACGCTATTAGACTACGTCGACTGGGTAGAAAATTACGCAGATGACAGTGAAGAACCCATGGAAACCGCACAAAACGAGGCGGTTAGCTACTAGATTTGGATTCGCATTCCAGACATTGACAAGGGTTCCTTCATATCCTATAATACTCCGTAATATTGGGAGTCAAGCTGCCAGTCCATCCTGGCAGCTTTCCCTTTGAATCCTCACAACTATTGTGCTTTGGCTGTATATTGTATAGAACAACTACATATAATCCTTTGTACTTTACCCAGTACAAATGGAATCATTTTTTAAAACGGGGGAATTGAATCATGTCTGAAAAAGAAGTCATCCTTACACCAGAAGGTTTAACGAGACTCGAACAAGAGCTCGAAGATTTGAAAACGGTTAAACGGAAGGAAGTAGCGGCTCGAATTAAAGAAGCGATCAGCTTTGGTGATATTAGCGAGAACTCGGAATACGAAGAAGCGAAAAATGAGCAAGCGTTCATTGAAGGCCGTATTCTGACTCTCGAAAAAATGCTCCGCAATGCTCGTATCATCACCAATGATGATGTGGATACCGGGGTTGTGAGTGTAGGCTCCAGAGTTCGCTTGAAGGATCTGGAGTTCGGAGATGTGGTAGATTACACGATTGTCGGTTCTGCAGAATCTGACCCGATGAACAACAAAATCTCCAACGAGTCTCCTGTAGGTCAAGCGCTTCTGGGTAAAGCAAAAGGCGCAGTTGTTGATGTAAACGTTCCAGCGGGTACAATCCAGTATGAGATTCTTGACATTAACTTGTAAGTAGTAGCCCAGTGGCGTACCTTTTAAAAAGGTACGCCGCATCGTTATTTATTCGCATTGTACAATGTTGTTAAAGTAGGTATTTTTTAGAGGAGTGGATACAATGTCTAACGAGCAAGATTTGCAACAAGAAGAGCAGCAGCAAGAAGGGCTTCACGAGCTGCTGCAAGTGCGTCATGATAAAATGAACCAAATTCGCGAGTGGGGCTTTGATCCGTTCGGGAAAAAATTCGAGCAGACTCATCATGCTGCTGATATTGTGAAAGCTTTTGCTGATAAGTCCAAAGAAGAGCTGGAAGCAGAAGAAAATGTGGTCACGATTGCTGGCCGTTTGATGGCTAAGCGTGCAATGGGTAAAGCGAGCTTTGCACAGCTCTTGGACCGTTCTGGTCAAATCCAGATTTATGTGCGCCAGGATACGATTGGCGAGGATACACACAAGGTGTTTGATTTGAGCGACATCGGAGACCTTCTTGGTGTTCAAGGTGTTGTTTTCAAAACGAAAACGGGCGAGCTCAGTGTAAAAGCAAAAGAGCTCACGTACCTGACGAAGTCTCTGCGTCCATTGCCAGAAAAATATCATGGCTTGAAAGATATCGAAACACGTTATCGCAAACGCTATGTAGATTTGATCGTCAACCCGGAGGTTCGCGATACGTTCATTACGCGCAGCCGCATTTTGACTTCGATGCGCCGCTATTTGGACAACCTTGGCTATCTCGAGGTTGAAACCCCTACACTCCATGCAATCGCTGGTGGGGCATCTGCTCGTCCGTTTATTACGCATCACAATGCGTTGGACATGCAGTTGTATATGCGTATTGCCATTGAGCTGCATCTGAAACGTCTGATTGTTGGCGGTCTTGAAAAGGTATATGAGATTGGCCGTGTTTATCGTAACGAAGGGATCTCCACACGACACAATCCTGAGTTTACGATGATCGAGCTGTATGAGGCTTATGCAGACTATCAGGACATCATGACGCTGACAGAAGAACTGATTGCCCATATCGCACAAGAAGTTCTGGGTACGATGAAAATCCAGTACCAAGGCAATGAAATCGATCTGACACCAAAATGGCGCCGTGTTCATATGGTTGATTTGATCAAGGATGAGCTTGGCGTTGATTTCTGGAAGGAAATGAGCGATGACGAAGCTCGCGCTCTGGCAAAAGAGCATGGGGTTTCTGTAGAGCCTCATCATACCTTTGGTCACGTTGTTAACGAATTCTTTGAACAAAAGCTGGAGGATACGCTGATTCAGCCTACGTTTGTATACGGTCATCCAGTGGCAATTTCTCCATTAGCGAAAAAGAACGATCAAGACCCTCGTTTTACAGACCGTTTCGAGCTGTTTATCGTTGCGCGCGAGCATGCGAATGCGTTCACCGAGCTGAACGATCCGATCGATCAGCGCGAGCGCTTTGAGGCTCAGCTGCTGGAAAAAGAAGCAGGAAATGATGAAGCGCATGAAATGGACGACGATTTCATCGAGGCATTGGAATACGGTATGCCGCCTACAGGTGGACTCGGTATCGGGATTGACCGCTTGGTGATGCTGTTGACCAACTCTCCATCGATTCGCGATGTCCTGTTGTTCCCGCATATGCGTGCGCGTGATTAATCTAGGAAAGCTAGCAAAATGGATAGCCGTCTGAATGAATTTCAGGCGGCTATTAATTTTTTACTTGCACTAAAAACTTTCAGGTGGTATAGTAAGTCCTGTTCTTCTTTATTGCATACATCCATCACATCCGAATGAAAAATTAACACTTGCTTTTTGCTTGGTTGTGTGATAGATTGATGAAGTCGCTGTTGCACAGCTTTTAAAAAAAGTTGTTGACATGACTTGGACAACCTGATAGGATAAAGAGGTTGTTGCGAAAATGCTCTTTGAAAACTGAACAGCGAAAGCGTTAATGAGTCTATCATTAAATGATTTGCCAGCTTTGAACCAG
>NZ_JAWRXI010000074.1:0-371 GCF_046535075.1 Brevibacillus sp. SIMBA_040 | reverse complement strand
AGTTTGTGTCGCGGGTTCGAGTCCCGCCGTCGCCCCACTCAATGCTCGGGAAACGCCGGTCATGCTGGCAGAGGAAAAGTGGGGGTGGCCGCGCACGATGAAAAAGCGGCTTCTGACGTTGGAAACGTCGCTACCGGGCGCATAATTGTGAGATGATAAAATCAGATTGAAGACATTACGGAGCAGGCAATGACAGAGAAGATTGAGCCGTTCAAGTTCACCCCTCACGGGCGCTGCGTTGGCCATTCCATGGTGATCGGTCCGCTTGGCAGCGGCAAAACGGTGTGGGCCGAACTGGTGAAGTTGTGGAGCGCAGGGCATCCGGGCGGATGTAGCTCGGTCGCCCAGGCTGGCGACGACGACGGCGAGTG
>NZ_JAWRXI010000397.1:0-237 GCF_046535075.1 Brevibacillus sp. SIMBA_040 | reverse complement strand
CATTCATCGATTTTTATTCAAAAAAAACCCTTTAAGTTATTATTTTTATTAAAATATTTTAAAATCTAATCATTTTTTTTAGTCATTTTACAAAAGTAGAGTATTGTTCTATATCCCATAAATAGGATACGCTATCTATTATAATTTTAGACTAAAGACAATCTCTTTGCTTTATGAGTATCAAGAAGTCATAGTCTCAAAATTTCGTTAAAAATCTTTAAAAAATACCTTCATGCC
>NZ_JAWRXI010000396.1:0-237 GCF_046535075.1 Brevibacillus sp. SIMBA_040 | reverse complement strand
ACCGGCGCCGGCCTGGCGTTGGCGCTCGCCCTTGTCGCCCTGGCCTCACCTACGCCGGCAAGCGCCGCCCAAGCGGGTCAGGCCAATCTGCCCGCGGTGTCCGCCTCTCTACAATAGGTCTCGTCGCTCGCGACCCTGGCCCGTGCCACCGCGGAGCCAGCCGCGCGAGCTTTCCGGGACCGATATGCTGCTTGCCACTTCCTCGATCGACCTGCTCGGCAATACCCCGCTGGTAAC
>NZ_JAWRXI010000395.1:0-237 GCF_046535075.1 Brevibacillus sp. SIMBA_040 | reverse complement strand
ATCTCAATCGCCTTCACGTTCTTGAGCGTGCAAAGGGCGAAGTGGAGCACCTTCACAGTGCCATTCTTAAGGGGCTGAAGGGTGTACGAACACTGGCCGAACTGCTCGAAAATCTAGAGATTCAGCTCGCCGCGGCTCAAAGTCGCGGCGGAAGCCTCAACTTCTTCGACGCGCTCTACTTGCGAGCCTTGATCGTCCGCAAGGATCTGCACCCGCAACTTCTGTCGGTCGCGACTC
>NZ_JAWRXI010000394.1:0-238 GCF_046535075.1 Brevibacillus sp. SIMBA_040 | reverse complement strand
GCGTGTTTGCACATCGACGGGCGGGGAGGTCACGTAAGGGGACTGCGTTGGACCCCAGCTTTCAATGGGCGAAAACTTTTAAAACATGGGTTTCAGAGTGTTTTCAAAAACGTGCCCGTACTTTTCAAGGCGGGGATTGGTCGTGTACGGGCAGAGGCTGAGTTTCCTGAAAGCCAAGGCTGGCGATGGCTATGGCGGGTTTGATGGATTTCATTCCGCGAAACAGCCTTTTGCCTAC
>NZ_JAWRXI010000393.1:0-238 GCF_046535075.1 Brevibacillus sp. SIMBA_040 | reverse complement strand
CGGGCTGATCAGTCGCAGCGGGATGGGGTTGAGTCCGGCGGCGCAACGCTGCTTCGAGCTCTTGAACACTGAAATGCGACCTGTGTAGGCGCCTGGCTTGCTGGCGATGGCGCGATTGAAAACGCATCGCCGGCAAGCCGGGCGCCTACAGATCAGGGGGGTTCAGTCGAGCATTGGCACGGGTTTGGGATGGCTGGCAACACGCTTCAACCACGCCTGCACACCCGGATAAGCATCC
>NZ_JAWRXI010000392.1:0-238 GCF_046535075.1 Brevibacillus sp. SIMBA_040 | reverse complement strand
CGCATATCCAATTCGTCTACTGAAGTGAAGCGGGTACAAGAATACCAATCCGCCGACGATTAGCTCCCAGGCACGAGTAGGCAGCATATAGAAAGCGAAGACTGGGTCAGTATTCGAAAGATAGATCGAAGTTCCAAGAGAAGCTAGGGCAAGAACAATCAAAAATATTTTGGTTTTTTGGGTGTCAAGAAGTTTGTGAAGGCCCATCAAAAGCAGTGGATATACGAGGTAAAATTGC
>NZ_JAWRXI010000391.1:0-238 GCF_046535075.1 Brevibacillus sp. SIMBA_040 | reverse complement strand
GTTAGCTCTGATAGTGATATCCCAAACAAATCAGACAAGTCTTGTCTTTTTATTTCTTGTATTATATACGGCTCAAAAAGTAAAATTTCTTCATCTGTAGAATCTAATTTTTTAAGTTCTTCAATACATATATCAACAAGTTGCTCATATTCTTCATTTTCTGTTATTTCGATTTCTTCGTTTTCAAAAATTTCAAAAGTATTATTATCCTTTTCCAAATGAGTAGAAACGGTATTTG
>NZ_JAWRXI010000390.1:0-239 GCF_046535075.1 Brevibacillus sp. SIMBA_040 | reverse complement strand
CCTACGACGCTGCAACGCAGACACGTGCCGCAGGCACCCAATCGGTCGCGATTGGTGCGGGCGCCCAGACGAATGGTGACAATCAGATCGCCATCGGATCCGGAAGCGTCGGCGTAGCGAACAATACCAGCAAGCCGGTGTTTGGCGGAACGGCTGCACCGGTCGGAGGTGCTGTCTCGTTCGGCTCGCTCGGCAATGAACGCCAGCTGAAGAATGTCGCGGCTGGCGTTGACGCGACG
>NZ_JAWRXI010000030.1:0-51117 GCF_046535075.1 Brevibacillus sp. SIMBA_040 | reverse complement strand
TCTTTCCGAAGCGCATAACAACCTACCTCTAAAACGCGGTCGCTCTTCGGCGTCTTTACATCGATCAAGGTTGTTTTAAGATTTTGTCCAAGGCAGCGAAGTATTCCTTTGTCAGCTTTTCTCTTTCTTCCGCACTCAGGTTTTCGGAATCAGCCCATTGCTGCTTGAATTGTTCCAGCTGTTCTAGCATAGCCAGCTCGGCCGCAGCTTCTTCCTCTAGATCATAATTTTCGGAAGGGTCAAATGGAATCAGCCGATTATCGTTGCCGCTGCGCAAATAAGAGGTACGCCAATTTTCCGGGAAGCGATAGGCCTGCTCCCCAAACATATATCCGAGAACATCATCGGAGTCGATCGGCAAAAAATGATCGTAATCGTCTCTGCGGCCACCCTCCGATAAATTTATGTGAGAGAGGAAGTAACGGAGGTAGTGCTCGCCTGTTTCCGGATTTTTGACAATGGAATATGTTTCAAACTCGGATTTCTCCAGCTCCTTGAGTGTCTCCAAACAGGAGATAAATTCGTCTTTATCGCGAGAGAGTAATGAGTCCATAATCGTATCGTCCTTTCGATTTGCAATCAGCCCCATGATATCAAAAGCGGTTGGCTCTGACAATGAACGCTGTGCTGCCAGGTGTAATCATGGTTTAAAGCACCATAGGCAGAATTAGAAAAAAATGGGGAAGTGTTGTCACAAAAACGTTTTTGCTGGATCAAATGTATGTCGTTGTACGCAAGGAGGTGAAAAGTACGTGAATGCAAATGTAAATACCAGTACAAAAAAAGCGGATTGGACGCTGCAACCGACAAAGGATGCAATGCTTTCGGCACTAATGAGTGATTACGGCGATAACATCGTGCAGCTGGCGTATTTGATCGTCAAGGATAAAGGTATCGCGGAAGACATCACGCAAGAAGTGTTTCTAAAGGCTTATCGTGGACTGGACCAATTTCGCCAGGAAAGCAGTGTGAAAACATGGCTCTATCGGATCGCCATCAACGAATCGCGAAAATATTTGCGTTCGTGGTCATTTCGCCAAATCTTTTCCACTTATCTTTCGAAAAAAGAACTGGGTCCAGAAAAGGTGGCTGACACCAATGTTGAAGCAGCGGTCATGCAGCGGCTAAGTAAGGTGCAAATTGCTGAACGGGTTATGATGCTGTCTCCTTTGTATCGAAAAGTCATGATCCTACATTACTTTGAGGATTTGTCGATAAAAGAAATCGCACATGTGCTGAATATTTCCGAGGACGCGGTACGTACCCAGCTACATCGTGCGCGTAAAAATTTTAGGGCATTGTGTGAAAAGGAGGGATTGGAATGGATGTAGATAAAGAATTGCGTGAAGCGGTTCATGCCACAAGCAGGGAGGTGGCAGAACAGGTATCATTTTCGGCAGCATTGGAAGAGAGGATTCGAAAAGAAATGAAAAGACAAACGAAATCAAGACGAAAGACAATAGTGATGGGCGGTACGTTGGCGGCATGCTTGGCAGCTGGGGTATGGCTCGGACAACAGCAAGGCATGTTCACGATGGAAGGCACTCGTGCATCGCAGACACCTTCATCCGAACAAATCAACAGGCAAAAAGTCAACGTGTCAGCAAAAGAAGCATTTGCCCCCCTCCTATCGACAATGCCGGAGCTTGCTGGCTTTCGGTTGGAGGAACGAGGGAGTGTCAGTGATATCAAGCAGGTTGCCCTATTAAAAGGAGACCGCTATGAAGGAGAATTTGCCTACAATACGACGACTGGACAGATACAGTGGTATCGCTATGAGAAAGAGGAAGCGCGGGAAGGGGAGCTTCCGGACCTGGAGTCGGCAGAGCAAAAGGCGATAGCTTTTCTTGCGTCCGTACTTGGAGAAGAAAGCAAGCAGTATGCTCATATATCTTCGCATAAATTGACAGATGAAGGAATGCGCAACGGTACGTGGATGAACGTAACGTTCCAAAAAGAGCAGGAAGGTGCTCGAATTCCGTTTGACATCATATCTGTTCAAATTGACAGCGAGGGCCAGGTGGCATTTTTCGGTCGTACAAACAAAGAGGAACAGGAGCTGTTGGGGAAATTGACGAAGTCTCTTCCAGAGCTGAATCCATCGCCAGCACTGGATAACAAATCGATGTATTACGACGGTTTCGAAATAATGCTTGGAAATGCAGATGATGATGATTGGAATCAGGCGTTAATCAGCGTGTCTGGTAAAGCTGAGGATTTGCGGACCTATCGTCTAATTCAGGAAGTGGGGATTTGGAAGGAAGCCCCGGAAGCTCTGGCAAAGAAAACGGCAAACCATTTCCTGCAGGACATGCTTGGAGCGGACAGTAAAAATTACCGATACTCGTACAAAAACGACTCGATTGAATACCAGCGATATTACAATGAGCTGCCGGTCATGAATGATACGATCCGGATATCTGTTAATCAAGCGGGACGGATTGTCTATTATTCCAAAGAAGCGATGAAAAAGCATGAGCTTGCATCTTTTCCGGATGGAAAATCTGCCGTTTCTGTAGAGAAGGCAAAAAAGGAAATGGAGGCCAACATCAAATTAAACTACTTGCAGCACTTTCCCGTTAATCGAGATCGAGCATCAGGGAAGGTAACACAAACAAAGCCCCTGCTGGAATATACGATGTCTGTATCCACCTCCCAGCTCGGTCAACCTTCTTCACTGGGCTGGTACATTGAAGGAACGAGTGGAAAGATTGCCTATAGCACCGGAAACAATGGCCTTGACTACGATCGACGGAAGGAAGAACAAGCATTTGCGTTTCAACCCCCCGAAAGCTATAGCATCGTCACGTCAAAAGAAGAAGCGAAGAAATTGCTGCACAAAGAATTCGGTGTGAGTGTGGAGAGCTTCAAATATGCCGAATACGAAAACCGTGATCCACAATCGAAACATGCTCGAAAAAATTATGTATGGACTGACAACAGCGAAAAGCGTTATGTAGTAGAAACCGATGAACAATCAGGACGAGTCATGGCACTCGGAATACCTCGTCAGGGCAGCCAAGTGACGATCCAGCGCGCGGAGGCGGAAAAAGCGGCGTTGGAGATGCTTGAGAAATACATCGACCCGGCGGTAAAGGAAGTGCAGCTGGCAGAGGTTGTCGAGCCTGGCGCTGCAACACCTGTGGCATCAGGCAACTGGGGATTTGAATTCTTCATGAGCAAAGACGGTATTCCTGTTCTCGATAAGCAGCCAAATGAAGCGTATATCGTAACTGTCGATCCTTCCACTGGGAAGGCAAACGGGTTTGAAAACAGAAGAGAGACAGATGCGCATGTGGAGCTCCCGGACGCAGCCTCCGTCATTTCAAAGGAACAGGCTGTAGAACAGTATCTGCGCGCAATGCCATTGCAGCTTGTGTATCTTTTGAAGAATGAGGACAATGAATGGCTCGATCGTCCGATACTGGCCTATATCCCTTGGAGTCATGACGAGAATGCAGGCAAGCTTTTGCATATTGATGCACGAACCGGCGAAATCGTGAAGGAGCCTTACTAACAGAAAACAAAAAAGGGCTATGCCCAAGCCACGCAAATGGCTTTAGGCGATAGCCCCTTTTCTACAGGTTAACTAGCAGCCGCCGTCACACGAACACGCAACAATGACCAGCAGGATAAACAGTACGAGCACCAATGCGAAGCTGTCGCCAAAGAATCCGTTTCCGCAGTAAGATGTACTCATTTTTGTTTCCCCTCCTTTCCGTTATGCTCTAGTCTATACACGAACGCACAGGTTGGCGTGGGCGAATGACTAGTCATGATAAAAATGGGCGCAGGGGGAGCATACAGGAGTAAATAATAGACAAATTCTCAATTGACGAAGAGACAGGGGGGTGTTAAGATACTGTCAAACGTCAATCACTTTTGACAAAAAACGAATAACTCCATAAAATGTACGACTCTTATCCAGAGAGGCAGAGGGACTGGCCTGATGAAGCCTCGGCAACCGGTAAAAATCCGGTGCCAATTCCAGCAAAGCTACGCGCTTTGAAAGATAAGAGGATGGTTCAGGCGTTGCTGTATCCGCGGACAAATCCTCTTCTTTCTAAAGAAGAGGATTTTTTTCGTGCCATTAGGAATTTACAAAATTCCAAAGGCCAGTATCAGGGCAACCGCGACATTCGCCAGCTGGTATGGCGTAGTCAGGTTTTCTCATCTTCGATTAAAGAAATAAGCCATTGCAGTGGAGAGAAGGAGCAAGTTGATGAAACCTACTTTTCGTGAACAACTTTCCCGAAAAATTCTGATTTTGGATGGTGCGATGGGCACAATGCTGCAGCAGGCGAACCTTACTGCTGACGATTTCGGTGGCGATGAATACGACGGCTGTAACGAGCTGCTGAATTTGACCCGACCTGATGTCATCCGGTCTATTCATGAGAAATATTTGGAAGCTGGAGCAGATATTGTAGAAACCAATTCTTTTGGTGGGGCTTCTATCGTATTGGCTGAGTACGATGTGGCTGACAAGGACATGGAGATTAATATTGCAGCAGCACGCTTGGCGAAGGAAGCTGTCGACGCATACTCCACAAAGGAGTGGCCACGCTTTGTAGCGGGTGCCATGGGGCCAACCACCAAAACCCTCTCACTTACAGGTGGCGTTACGTTTGAAGAACTTGTCGAAGCTTACTACCGTCAGGCAAAAGGCTTGATCATTGGTGGCTCTGACGTGCTTCTCTTGGAGACATCTCAGGATACGCTCAACGTTAAAGCGGGCGGTATCGGTATCCGCAAAGCATTTGACGAGCTGGGAAAAGAAATTCCCGTGATGCTTTCAGGAACCATCGAGCCGATGGGAACGACATTGGCAGGTCAAAACATCGAAGCTTTTTATATCTCCCTGGAGCACTTAAAACCGGTAACGATTGGTTTGAACTGTGCGACAGGTCCAGAGTTTATGCGTGATCATCTCCGTACCTTGTCCGGACTTGCACAATGCGGAGTAAGCTGCTATCCCAATGCGGGTTTGCCCGATGAAAATGGTCACTACCATGAAACCCCTCAAGGCCTCGCTTCCAAAATGCTCGCGTTTGCTGAGCAAGGCTGGTTGAACGTCGCTGGTGGATGCTGTGGTACCACACCGGATCATATCCGGGCAATGGCTGAGGCGTTGAAGGACTGTAAGCCACGAAGCGGTGCTGCCGATTCCGTAAGTGCAGTCTCCGGGATTGAGGTTGTGTATGTGGAAGACGACAGTCGTCCTCTGCTTGTAGGGGAGCGTACAAACGTTATCGGTTCTAAAAAATTCCGCGATCTGATCGCAGCCGGTCAGTATGAGGAAGCATCCGATATTGCCCGTGCACAGGTAAAACGTGGAGCACACGTAATCGACATTTGTTTGGCTGACCCAGACCGTGAAGAATACGAAGATATGGAAAAATTCCTGCAATTCATCGCGAAAAAGGTAAAAGCCCCTCTCATGATCGATTCGACCGATGCCAAGGTGATGGAGCTGGGATTGCGTTATTCCCAAGGGAAAGCGATTCTGAACTCGATTAACCTGGAGGATGGATTGGAACGGTTTGAAGAGGTTGCTCCGCTGATCCACAAATATGGCGCAGCGGTTGTTGTTGGCACGATAGAAGAAGCAGGGATGGCGGTTACGCGCGAAAAGAAGCTGGAAGTAGCGCAGCGCTCCTACGATATCCTCGTCAAGCAATACGGCATGAATCCGCAAGATATTATCTTCGATCCACTAGTCTTCCCTGTGGGGACAGGTGATGAACAATATATTGGTTCTGCAAAAGAAACAGTCGAAGGCATTCGCTTAATCAAGCAAGCGATGCCAGAGTGCAAGACCATCTTAGGTGTAAGTAACGTTTCCTTTGGATTGCCGGCCGCAGGACGCGAGGTGCTGAATGCAGTGTTCCTGTACCACACGACACTAGCTGGGCTAGATTACGCAATCGTGAATACAGAGAAGCTGGAGCGTTACGCGTCGATTCCTGAGAGCGAAAGAAAGCTGGCCGAAGCGTTGTTGTTTGAGACCAATGATGAGACTCTCGCTGCCTTTACCGAATTTTATCGCCAAAAGAAAAGGGAAGTGAGTGTCGAGGTATCCTCATTGACTTTGGAAGAGCGTCTTGCTCGCTATGTCGTTGAAGGCTCCAAAGATGGATTGACTGAAGATCTGAAGCTGGCTCTGGAAAAATACGTGCCGCTTGAAATTATCAATGGTCCATTGATGACTGGTATGGAAGAGGTCGGCCGACTGTTTAACGGAAACCAGCTGATTGTAGCAGAGGTTTTGCAAAGTGCGGAAGTCATGAAAGCATCCGTATCCTACTTGGAGCCGTTTATGGAAAAATCCGACGCTGCCGCCAAAGGAAAGATTCTATTGGCAACGGTCAAAGGTGACGTTCACGACATCGGTAAAAACCTGGTCGAAATCATATTGGCTAACAATGGCTATGATGTCGTTAACTTGGGGATCAAGGTACCGCCTGAGCAGTTGATTGCAGCGTGCAGAGAACAAAAGCCGGATGCTATCGGTTTGTCAGGTCTGTTGGTGAAATCCGCACAGCAGATGGTAATCACCGCGCAGGATTTGCGTGAAGCAGGAATTGATGTTCCGATGATGGTGGGGGGCGCAGCGCTCACTCGCAAATTCACGTCGAATCGGATTGCACCGGAGTATAAAGGAATCGTTCTGTATGCAAAAGACGCAATGGACGGACTAGACCTCGTAAATCGTTTGCAAAATCCGCAAGAGCGAGAGCGACTCGTCGAAGAACAGAAAAATCTGATCGAGGCTGCGGCTACGGCACAACCAGTAGTCGAGGTGAAAAAGTCGACACTGCCAGCTCGTTCTGTGATCAGTCGCACGGTGCCGATTCATTTGCCACCAGATTGTGAGAGACATGTCCTGCGTTCGTATCCGATCAGCCATCTGCAGCCTTATCTGAATCTACGGATGCTTCTGGGAAAACACCTAGGTGTTCGTGGGAATGTCGACAAGCTGCTTGAAGCGGGCGACGAAAAAGTGGTGCAATTGTATGAACTGGTAGAGGAACTCTTGGCTGATGCCAAGCAAAACGGAACGATCACTGCACATGGTGTGTACCAGTTCTTCCCGGCGCAAGCAGACGGAAACGATGTTTTGGTCTTCGATCCAAAGGATCACACAAAGCTCTTAGAGCGCTTTTCGTTCCCTCGCCAGCCGGAAGAGCCGCATTTGTGCTTATCAGACTTCCTGCGTCCTGTAGAGAGTGGCGAAATGGATTATGTCGGGTTCTTGACCGTAACTGCTGGCGGTGGCATTCGCGAACAGTCTACCGAGCTCAAGGAGCGTGGCGACTATCTTCGCTCACACGTACTTCAGGCGCTTGCACTGGAGCTTGCAGAAGCATTTGCAGAACGTGTCCACCACATTATGCGTGATGGATGGGGGATTCCTGATCCGCCAGAAATGACGATGCTGGAGCGTTTCGGTGCTCGTTACCAAGGCATTCGCGTATCGTTTGGTTATCCTGCATGCCCGAGCCTGGAGGATCAAGCGCAGCTGTTCCGACTGCTGCAGCCTGAAAACATCGGTATCCACCTAACGGAAGGCTTCATGATGGAACCGGAGGCATCGGTATCTGCGATGGTTTTCGCTCACCCAGAAGCGCGTTACTTTAATGCTGGACCTTCCGTGTTTGAAGCATAGATGAAAATTGATAAACGAGAGAAGTGATTTCATTGACAACGAGTAAGGCAGGTTTGCGAGAGTTTTTGAATGACAACCTGCTGGTTGGAGATGGAGCTATGGCGACCCAACTGCACAGACTGGGCGTTCCGGTTGGTGTTAGCTTTGAAGAGCTATGCCTTTCCAACCCGCGATTGGTTCATGATGTGCATGCGTCCTACTACCAGGCTGGTGCACGGTTTTTAGAAACAAATACTTTCGCAGCGAATCGGGATGCTTTGGCAAGGTACGGCCTGGAGCATAAAGTGGCGCGGATCAATCGCTTGGCTGTAGCGATCGCTCGCGAAGCAGCCCAGGAGGATGCGTATGTAGCTGGTAGCATTGGGTCTATCCTAGCAGGCCGTGTACGCAAAAAAGTGCTGGATGAATATCGGGACCAATACGAGGAGCAGGCAATTGCTTTATTGCACGCCGGGGTTGACGGGATTATTTTAGAGACCTTTCTAGACCTGGAAGAGCTCTTGCTAGCACTGGAGGTCATTCGCCCGCTGACAGAAGCTCCGGTGATTGCTCAGCTGGCAACGCTTGAGGTAGGACGTACACGTGACGGTTATTCCCTTACGGAAGCCTTTTCACAGCTAAAAGCTGCGGGAGCCGATGTCATTGGCTTGAATTGCCGGTTAGGTCCAGCCGAAATTTTGCGATCCTTTGAACAAGTACAAATACCAACTGATGCGATTTTATCTGCATTTCCAAACGCGGGACGCTTGGGGATGACGGACGGAGAGTACGCATTTAAATCAACGCCAGACTATTTTGCCGAAAGCGCACTTCGTTTGCGAGAGCAAGGCGTTCGTTTGCTTGGCGGATGTTGTGGAACGACACCTGAGCATGTGCAGGCAATGGCAACTGCTCTGCAATCACTCGCTCCACATGAACGTGTTAATCCGACCAGCATACCAGGAGATGCACCATCGATTACGGTACAGAGTGCACGACTTCAAGATAAACCGAGCATCGTAGAACGGGTGAAAACGGGGACAACGATCATCGTCGAGTTTGATCCGCCGAGGGACCTGGATGCCGATCAGTTCCTTCAAGGGTGCTGCGAGCTGCACAAGGCGGGAGCAGATGCGATTACCTTGGCAGACAACTCGCTTGCAACTGTGAGAATGAGCAACATGGCTCTCGGGGCTTTGATGAAGAGCAGACATGGGATCGATCCACTGCTGCACCTCGCGTGTCGTGACCGCAATCTGATCGGTCAGCAGTCGCATCTGATGGGGCTGCATGCACTTGGTATCGACCAAATTCTGGTTATTACCGGAGATCCCGCGCGATTCGGTGACTTGCCAGGGTCTAGCTCAGTATTTGACGTCACTTCTTTTGACTTGATTCGCATGGTCAAGCAATTGAATGAGGGCGTTTCCTTCTCAGGACGACCTTTGAAGCAAAAGGCTCAGTTTATCGTTGGGGCTGCCTTCAATCCAAATGTGAGGCAGATCGATGCTGCAATCGCCAGACTCGAAAAGAAAGTAGAGGCAGGAGCCGACTATATCATGACGCAGCCTGTTTACGATGCAGAGTCGATCAAGCTGGTATATGAGTCGACCAAGCACATCGGTATTCCTGTTTTTATCGGAATCATGCCGCTGACGAGCCAAAGAAATGCGGAGTTCCTCCACAACGAAGTACCTGGAATCAAGCTGTCCGCAGAGGCGTTGGAGCGGATGAAGAAGGTGCAGGGAGCCGAAGCGCGCAAAGAAGGGATAGCGATCGCCAAGGAACTGCTTGACACGGCCATACGCTACTTCAATGGAATTTACTTGATTACGCCGTTCAATTATCATGAAATGGCGGCAGAATTAATCCAATACGTGCGGCAGCAAAGCGCATTGGTTAAGGCGGTTGCACAGCCTTAGACTCAGGTGATCGATTGAAATAGGCCCAAGCATGGAGAGCTTATGAAACAGTAGCTCCCTGTGCAAGGGCCTTTCTTTTGGTTGGAGAGTTTTGCTAAATGGATGGAACAGATACCGTCATTATACGAACCAAGGAACGAATGTGACACTACTTTTTACAATTCTGTCTCGGACAGCGGATGCCATCCCTTTTCGCGTAAAAAAGCGCTCAGCTCCCCAAATTTGGCGATTCGCTCTTCACGGGTAAACGAGGCGTTGGCACCACTGGTTGAAGGAATGACGAACAAGTAACTTCCGGACCAATCATCCGTACCAAAGGCTCGCTCAGGCTGGAGCCCTAGAGTGATAGCGGCTTTTTTTTGTCCAGTCGCATGGCGAAAGGCTGTAATGCCGTTAAAACAAATGACTCGTGGGCGATAGGTTTGAATCATCTGGATGAATTGCTGCGCCCCTGTTGCATAATCGTCATCGCGTAAATCAGTTGACGAGCGAGTAGGTCGGGACACGAGATCTGTGATGCCGTAGTCATAATCGAGTAACGAGGACGTTTCTTCAGGCAGCAGCCTTCGTGGTGTCAAACCGCCCTCGAATAATCCGCGCCAAAAGAGGTTGGCTGGATTGGCGTAATGGTAACCGGCAGTCGCAGAGATTCGTCCGGGGTTAATCCCGCAAAATAAAACCGCCAATTCACGGCGGATATATGTAGGCAGCCATTTTTCCGTAAAATCAACCATTCGTAAGCTCCTCCCTTTCAGCACATTGTAGCACATCAGTGAGCGCTTTCATGAAAACGCAAAAAAAGCTGCCGATTAGGGCAGCTCATAGCTCTTACAGCTGAGGATATGGCACGATTTGTTCAGGCTGATTCACCATGAACTGATCCATTTCATTTCGAACATACTTCTTTTCCTCAAACGACATGACTTCATGCTTTTCGTTGCCCCACAACCAGCGTGACAATGATTGCATCATTTGGAATCCCTCACTTAGTGGTAATGTTTTACATGCTCATCATACTCCTGTTTTGTGTGTTTGTGGTTGGTAAGGTGTGAAAAGAACGTGAAGAAACAGTGGATAGAACGTGAACAAAAAGGAAGCGATTTCAGGGGGGATGAATTTGTTTGTTGTTAAAAAAAGCGCCCCCTTCAAAAAAAGGAGCGCTCTTGCACGAATGATCAATTATAGTTTGTAAATCGCGGAGTATTTTTTCTCCAGGTAATTCATCAGGTACGTAGCGTTTGTACCTTCGCCTGTGATCGCAGAAACGAGTTCACGTGGGCTTTTCATTTTGCCATACTGATGAATCCTGTCTTTTAGCCATGCACGAATGGGAGCGAAATCTCCGTTTGCTATCAATTCCTCATAGCCGCTGATTTCTTGCTCCATAACGTGGGTAAACTGAGCAGCATACACGTTACCCAGCGAATACGTAGGGAAATATCCAAAGCTTCCGCCAGACCAGTGAACGTCCTGCAGAACTCCCAGCGTATCAGTAGGAGGCTCAACGCCGAGGTATTCTTTCATTTTTTCATTCCAAATGTTTGGCAGATCAGCAACCTCAATGGTGCGGTTGATCAGACCCTTTTCAATCTCGTAGCGAATCATGACATGCAGGTTGTAGGTCAATTCATCTGCTTCTGTACGAATGAAAGAAGGAGTTACCTCGTTAATCGCATGGTAGAAGTCTTCTACGCTAACGCCTTCGAACTGGGCTGGGAAAGCTTTTTGCAAGTCAGCAAAGAAGTGGTTCCAGAACGGCAGGCTGCGTCCGACCATATTTTCCCAATAGCGGGATTGCGATTCGTGGATTCCCATCGATGTGCCATCACACAACGTCGTAAAGAGCAGCTCTGGATTGATGTTTTGCTCGTACATGGCGTGTCCTGCTTCATGAATACAGCTGAACAGCGCTGAGTTGAAATCATTTTCATCAAAACGGGTTGTGATCCGTACATCGCCCGGGTTGAAGGTTGTGCAGAATGGATGTACGCTGCGATCCATGCGCCCTGCTGTGAAATCGTAACCGATGCGCTCAAGAATGAAGCGGCTGAATGCGTCTTGCTCAGAAATCGGGAAATTTTTGGTCAAGAAGGATGTGTCCGGCTTATTCGGAGAATCTGCGATGGCTGCTACTAGCTTGACGGTTTTTTCGCGCAGAGTAGCGAAGATCGGGTCCAGCTGATCGACGGTCATGCCTGGTTCATACAGGTCCAGCAATGTATTGTACTTGTTCTTATCGTCGTGACCCCAGTACTCAATAAATTCGAGCTGGAAGTTAACGATTTTCTCCAAATAAGGCTGGAACAGCGCGAAGTCGTTTTTCTCACGAGCTTCTTCCCAAACGGTCTCTGCTTTGGAGGTCAATAGGACGAATTCTTGATAGCGATCTGCCGGGATGCGCTTGTTTCGGTCAAATTCCTTTTTACATTCGAGTACAGTGTGTCGCGTAATTTCGTCGAGGGCTTCGAGCGCGGACGATTCACTTAGCTCTTCCAAAAATTGTTCCATTTCTTTGGAGGTTGCTAGTCTAAACTGTTCTCCCGCGAGTGTCCCAATGATTTCAGAACGTGCTTCCATCCCTTTGCGAGGCGCTTGCGTCGCTTTGTCCCAATGGAGAACGGCCAGTGCTTGATTGTAGCTAGTCATTTTTTTCACAAAGTCGCGGAAAGCGGCTGCACGTGTTTCGAGGCTTGTCGTCATGAGGTCCCTCCTATTTCTTTTGGTAATATGTAGGTAAAAAATCAGTCAAAAAATTTTTACTACTAATATTATAACTGTTTGAAGAAAAATTACTAGGTGGATGCAGCACGCATTTGTCTTGTATAATCGTAAAAGTAAAGAATGTGGCTACTTATTCGAATGACAGGAGAATGAAGATGAGTCAAACCAATCCCCAATGGGAAAATGAGATAGCAAAACGCCGTACCTTTGCGATCATCTCCCACCCGGACGCAGGTAAAACAACCATGACAGAAAAGCTGCTTTACTACGGCGGAGCGATCCGTGAAGCAGGGGTGGTCAAGGGCCGCAAAAATTCCAAGCATGCTACTTCCGACTGGATGGAGATTGAAAAAAAGCGCGGAATCTCCGTAACGTCCAGTGCGATGGATTTTGAATACGAAGGACATCATATCAACATTTTGGATACGCCTGGTCACCAAGACTTCAGTGAGGATACGTACCGGACACTGACTGCCGCAGACGCTGCCGTAATGATCATCGATGTGGCAAAAGGGGTAGAGGCGCAAACAATCAAGCTGTTCAAGGTTTGTCGGATGCGCGGTATTCCGATCTTTACGTTTGTAAACAAGCTGGATCGCCACGGAAAAGATCCGTTTGAGCTTTTGGAAGAGATTGAACGCGTACTGGGAATTCGCTCCTATCCGATGAACTGGCCAATCGGCATGGGCAGTTACTTCAGCGGTGTATACGATCGGATGAAATCGCGAGTCGAGCTTTACCAAACAGGTACACAGCATGAAGATATCTCCTTCTTCCCTGTAGAGGGCGCAGAAGATCCATTGATTGGAGACCGTGTCGGCCAGGAGCTCTGGCAACAGCTTCAGGATGAGGTGTCTTTGCTCGATGTGGCAGGAGACGAGTATGATCCAGAGCTGATTAACAAAGGTCAGCTGACCCCGGTGTTCTTCGGTAGTGCCATTAACAACTTTGGGGTCCAGACCTTCTTGGACAACTTTTTGCAGATGGCTCCGGCTCCTTCTGCCAAGAAGAGCAGCGCTGGCATGATTGATCCATATTCGAATGCATTTTCCGGTTTTATTTTCAAAATCCAGGCAAACATGAATCCGGCCCACCGCGACCGTATTGCGTTCCTGCGCATTTGTTCCGGTAAATTTGAGCGGGGCATGGCAGTGAAGCACGTTCGTTTGGGGAAAGACATCAAGCTGGCTCAGCCCGTGCAGTTTATGGCGCAAGACAGGGAGATTATTGAGGAGTCATTTGCTGGCGATGTGATCGGCTTATTCGACCCGGGCATTTTCCAAATTGGAGATACTCTCTGTGTCGGGCAATCGTTCGAGTACGAAGAGATGCCGCACTTTTCACCGGAGTTTTTCTCCAAAGTGATGGTAAAAGACGCAATGAAGCACAAGCAGTTCCAAAAAGGAATCATGCAATTGACAGAGGAAGGTACTGTGCAGCTATTCCGTACACATCCGATGGAAGAGTTAATCCTCGGTGTAGTAGGGGTACTCCAGTTTGAAGTATTGGAATACCGCTTGAAAGCAGAGTATGGCGTAGATATCATGCTGACTCGGATGCCATATCAAATCGCTCGCTGGCTCGAAGGGGATAAGGCAGAGCTGGATGTTCTCAAAAACAAGACCGTAACAGACCGCTATGGTCGTCCTGTGATGCTGTTTGAAAGTGAATATCAGCTGCGTGTGGCGATGGATAAATACTCCAACGTCAAGTTCCACGAAAGCTCTCTCGGGCTGAAAGCTATTCAGTCGTAATGATGGGTGAAAAGGGTCTCACATATCGTGAGGCTCTTTTTTTACTAAATCAGAAAGTATAAACGTTTCGTATCTGCACCCTGATTTAGCAAAAAATACCCTTCCGCTAAAACGCGGTCGCTCCTCCTTGAGGAGGCCTCGATACAGATTTTCTTATAACGTATCTAAAATTCCCAAGATTGAAACAATTTTGCTGTCCCTGAATGTTTTCTGAAATGGGCTATATGGTATAATTTGGATGTGATTCCTTTGGACAAAGAGGAGGGAAAGCATGGGGCAGATCAGAAATGCCAATGAGCAGGATTATGCGAAAATTATCACTGTCATAAACGACTGGTGGGGCGGCCGGCAAATGTCGGATATGCTTCCAAAGCTGTTTTTTGTTCATTTTCAGCCGACTAGCTTTGTAGTGGAAGCAGAAGGGGAAATCATCGCTTTTCTCATCGGGTTTCTATCTCAAACGAATCCTGAAGAGGCGTATATTCATTTCGTTGGTGTTCATCCCGACAGGCGAGGGGATGGAGTTGGCAATGAACTGTATCAGATGTTCTTCCAGGAGGTAAAGAAGCGCGGCTGCCATACCGTCCGATGTATTACATCACCTGTGAATAAAGGCTCAATCCATTTCCATGGCAAAATGGGCTTTGAGGTAGAGATGGGAGATAAAGTCGTTGACGGAGTTTGGGTCACGACCAATTACGACGGTCGTGGAAACGACCGGGTACAGTTCGTAAAAAGGATCTAAGAAGAGGAACGCGGAAAGGAAGCGATACTGAGGTGAAAGTGATATATTTGGTGCTTGCCATTGCTGGAGCAGTACTGCCATATAGTCATTTCATTCCGTTTTTACAAGCAAACGGATTAGATCTCAAGCTGTTATCGTCCCAGCTGTTCGTGAACGATATTTCCTCGTTTTTTGCCACTGATTTTCTGATCTGTTGTGTTGTCTTTTTCTGTTTTCTTTTTCAAGAGGCGAAAAAGGGTCATATCAAGCATGCGTGGATATATGTTGTCGCGACGCTCACGATCGGACTGTCATTTTCACTGCCACTGTTTCTGTTCTTCAGACAAAAGGAAATTGAGAGAGTACAGGCTGTTTAAGATTCATGAATGAAAAATACCCGAGGCCTATAACCTCGGGCTTTTGCATCAATGGATCTCCTATGAACAGTGATGCAGATTAAAAGTTGATGGCGAAAAGCTTCAGCTCCTCTGGATTATTCCCCAGTTGAATGGTTCCTTCTTCATGCAAGCCGATTTTTTCAAGGAGTCGTCCAGAAGCATGGTTGTCCTGATCAGTGATCGCTACGATGCGTTTTAAGCCGACAACATCTCTTGCATAATCGAGTACTGCTGAAGCAGCCTCATATGCATATCCCTTGCCACGATAATCGGGAAGAAAGGCAAAGCCGATATCGACATCCTCGAGTGTGTCCCGCTTAATCATGCCACAAATGCCGATTGGCACATTTCCTTCTTTCAACTCTGTCAAATAAAAACCAAATCCGTCTCGCAGGTAATAAGCTATGGCGCTATTTTCGATGTAACGGCGTGCGTCTTCTTCTGTATGAACGCCGCGATCGCCGATAAATTGCAGCCAGGAGGGGTCGTTGACAAGAGTGAGGATGAATGGTGCGTCCTCAAGCGTTTGCCAGCGAAGTACGAGTCGATCTGTTTCAATTACCTTCACAGTGATGACACCACCCTTTCGCAATGTGCGATTGTGACAAGTTTTAATAATATAAAAAATAGTACGTCAAGATAAGGTTGAAAGCCAGCTTTTTTACCTGCTTTTCCCAAATCTTTTCCTATCCTACTTGGACGACTCCCCTCATATACTGGGACAAAGACTGGCAGGTTTTCAGAGAGGAAGGGAATGCAGTGAGGGTTCTCCTGTTCGTTGTCTTGTTTTTGGTGGCGTTTGATATGCATGCTCAAACACCTTTACTTGCTCCGTACTTGAATATTTTGGGTGTGTCCGCAGCTATGATCGGATTTGTTTTAGGCGGGTATGCGATTAGTAATTTGACAGGAAATCTGATTGCAGGCCCTTTTTTAGATCGCTATCCGAAAAAATGGTTTATTGCTGGAGGACTGATCCTCGCTGGATTCATGTTGATTGGGCAAGGCGTGGTGCAGAATATCGCAGGGTTTTTTGCTTTTCGCCTCAGTCTTGGCTTCTTGATGGCTTTTGTTTCGCCCGCCTGTGCCGCGATGCTGGGAGAGACGGGAAGAACAGCAGTCGAACAAGGCGAAATCATGGGTAAAAAAGGGCTTGTCCTCACGACAGCAGGAATTGTGTCACCTGCTGTGGGGAGCTTTTTGGCTGTCCAATTCGGATATGGTCAGTCCTTTATCATCCTCGGCTATATGATGATTGCAGCAGGTGTTTTTGCTTGGATGATGCTCCCGCTTCGGGTAGAGGGGGGGAGTTCATCTACTTTCCATGCAAAGCTCTCTGCCAAGAACAGTCTCGTGCACGTATTGGAAAATCGCTTGCTTTATCCGGCTTTTTTAGGCGGATTTGCGATTATTTACGCACAGGGGACCATTATTTATGAAGTCCCACTGCTCATTCAAAAGCAAGGGTTATCACCAGCCGTAACAGGAGTGCTGTTTAGCTTAAAAGGCTTGGGGGCACTAGCGATTCTCAGCCAGTTTTGGCTTTATCGGGTTCCAGTTGAAACGCGATCTTTTGCAGGTCTCGGGGTACTAAGCCTGCTTTTATATGTACTGGCAATTGGCTGGCATGTTCCGATTCAAGTCATGATGTTTTTATTGGGCGCTTGTTTTGGGATGTTGTTCCCTGCCTTCGCGACCATATTGACTGTCCATTCACCTCGTGAGCAGTACGGAAGCGTGTTTAGCATTTATTCTGCGATCCTATCTGTGGGGGCTGTGCTTAGTCCGATTGTGGCAGGCTTACTGGAAAACTGGCATCATTCCTACTTTATCGCTTTTTTCGTGACGGCAGGAGTGTGCTTGATTGGCGGTTTGCATCGCTTTCTATTAAGTGGAGTCACGAGGTAGATGGACAAAGCTTACAAGCAGGAGTAAGACCTTCGTACAACGTGCTAGAAGGTCTTTTTGCTGTGGAAGTGTGAAAAGCCAAGATAGTCATTGCCCGTCTGTTCTTTTTCACCTATAATACATAAATGATTATGATAATTATTATCAATCGATCCTGGAGGTAACTTACGCATGAAAAAAAGGTCAACCCTGCAAATAGCTTCTTTACTGCTGGTATGTGCCGCACTTCTCGTTAGCGCCTGCTCTGGCAATGCAGGTACAACAGAGCCCGAAAAGGCTGCTCCAGAGCAAGCTGCGGCTACGCAACGCGTTGTAACAGATGCAATGGGAAATAAAGTAACACTACCAGTCCATGCCCAGAAGGTGATTGCTACGTATTTAGAAGACCATCTCGTAGCATTGGGAGTAAAGCCAGTTGCCCAATGGTCTGTAGGAGAAGGCTCTGTCCAAGGCTATTTACAAAAGGAGCTGGCAGGAATTCCAGCGATCCCGTACGATTTGCCGCCAGAGGTCGTCATGAGCTATAGCCCAGATTTGATTATTTTGGAAAGCGCCGACCTGGCTGCCGGTGATAAGTACAATCAATATTCCAAAATCGCACCTACCTATACAGTTGGAATTGAAAAAAATACGGACTGGCGAAAAGAGCTGCTAGCGGTAGGAGAGGTTCTGAATAAAAGTGATCAAGCCAAAGTCGTCCTGGCAGCCTATGAAAAGAAAGCACAGGAAGCCAAGGAAAAGCTGCAGCAAGGGATAGGGACTAAATCTGCCGCCGCGCTATGGGTTCTACCGAAAAGCACTTTTGTTGTAAAAGAGACCATGTCTAGCGGCGATGTTCTCTACAAGGATTTAGGATTTACGGTTCCAGAAATCGTGAAGGAAGTGACCCAAGCCAGCGATGCAAACTGGAGCGAAATTTCATTGGAAAAATTGGCAGTTCTAAATACTGACTACTTGTTCATCGTGAACAGCAAAGGTGTGCCTTTGAAAGAGCTGGTAAGCGATCCGGTGTACGCTAATATACCAGCGGTGAAAAATGGACACGTCTACGAGTTTTCAAAAGCCTCGAGCTGGCTCTATTCCGGAACGATTGCAAATGGGCAGATCATCGATGATGTGATGAAAAGCGTTTTGAAGTAGGCAGGAGCAGGGAACCATAGCTTCGCACGGTATAACCATGCAGCGATCTTTTCTCGGTAGGAACTCGGGAAGGGGTCGCTATTTTTATAGAGCTGCTGAAAAGAGAGGACCAACGCTCGAAGGGGAGAGGAGTGTGGGAGAAAGATGAATGTAGGAGATTATATCTTACTATGGAATCACGCAACGATTCGTGTGGTAGATATCCGTCATATGGTTATGGAGGCAGACGATCAACTGGATTCATATCGATTGCCTGCAAATGCATTTTTATTTACGGTACGTGGACATGCTCAAATCTGGATGGATGGCACTGTGAGCGTTGTACAGGGGTATACATTGTTGCACGGAGGCAAAGGCTCGTGCCTGAAAGTTACTGCGGGCGATCTTTTGGAGTACTATCTCCTATTTTATAAAGCAACATTACCCAAACTGGTGGGCGCGGATACACGGCTTCTTTTGACTCAGGAACAAATGCTGTCGCAGCCATACTGCTTTATCCCTTTATATCCGGTGAATCTCTTGGACAAGATGAGAGCGATGTACGAAGAATGGAGACGAGAAGACGCACTGGAGAAGCTGCATGTCAAATCACTGTTTTATCAATTTGTTTATGAGCTGATGTGGCAGCTGGAGAAACAAGGCGTTGAGCCGAACAGTCCGAATCTGTCCGAGCAGGTTATCCGTTATATGAATGCGCATTTTCATGAGCCGATCATGTTAGAAACGATGGCTAAGCTGCTGAATTACAGTCCACAGTACCTATCTAGAAAATTCAAGGAGCAGATGGGCAAGAGTCCAATCGACTACTTGATTCGTCTGCGAATGGAAAAAGCACAGGAGCTGCTGTTAACAACTGATGCGGGTATGCTAGAGATCGCCACCAAGGTCGGCTATCCGGATTTGTTTTATTTCAACCGTATTTTTAAAAAGGTTGTGGGTGTTGCGCCTGGTTCTTTTAAAGGGAGTAAGGCGGGAGGCAAGCATATACCGCATCGTGCAAAAATGGCGATAAAATCGTCCATTGTAGACAAGCATGTACAGCGTTATAGTGATGATGAAAATCATTATCACTATAAAAAGGGGGAAACTTCACGATGTACAGAAGGTCTAGTCTATCGATAGCAGCTAGTTTGTTGCTTTGCTTTATGCTGCTGCTCAGTGCCTGCACGTCAGGCGGCACCCATACCAATTCATCCAATGGAAATACAGCTCAATCACTGAATGTACAAGGCACTAAGGAAAATGTAGCGAGAACTGTAGACCATCAAAAAGAAAGCACACAACCAAGCAAGGGAACGAAGACAGTATCCACGATATTCGGAGATGTAGAAATACCGGTACAGGCGAAACGAATCGTGGCAATCGATTATTTGGGGAGTATGATTGCCCTCGGAGTGAAGCCAGTAGGATCATCGGAATGGCTGATGCAAAATCCTTATCTAAAAAACAAGATTACAGGTGTTGAAGATATTGGGGAATCGATCGAAAAGTTGATGGATTTGGAGCCAGACCTGATTCTTACGTTAACAAATAAAGCGGACCAATATGAAAAGTACAGCCGCGTAGCACCGACAGTCAGTATTCCTTCCGATAGGTTCAGCAGTATCCATGAGGAAATAACCTTTTTCGGACAGCTGCTTGGCAGAGAGGACGAGGCAACAGCATGGCTGGAGGAGTACGATGCGAAAATCGCAGCAGCAAAAGAAAAAGTGAACAAAGCTCTACCCAAAGAAACAACTATTAGTGTATTGGAGGATCAGGAAAAAAACATCTATGCGTTTGGACGGATTTCTGGAAGGGGAGGAAGAGCACTGTATGAGGCGCTTGGTCTCCCTGCTCCGGAAAAAGTAGCCAAGGAGCTTACCCGCACCAAATTCTATCCAATCTCCAAGGAAGTATTGGGCGACTACACAGGAGATTACATCGTGCTGACCACAAGCTTCAAGAAGCTGGAGGACTATCAGACTGATCCAGTATGGGGCAAGCTTGAAGTCGTCAAAACAGGACGAGTTTATATATGGGGGGAGGAAACCTCCTGGTTCCAGGACCCGATTGCCGTGCTCTCGCAGGCAGAGATGTTCGCAGAATGGCTAGTTGAACAGTCCAAGCTGTAAGGATAGACAAAAAAGGCAACGAAAGTTCGTTGCCTTTTTGCTATGCGGAAACGAGCCGACATTTTTTGTTACGGGACTTGCTTACTGTCAATTGCCCCTGTTCTTCTGGCTTTCACATGCTTCAGCTCAGCGACAATGATGAAGCTGACGATTACAAGCAAAAACCACGAGCTGATTTTACTGAGGTGAACGAGCTCCCAGCCCGACCGTTGATTCGGGTAATACCAGGCACCCAGGAAGGTAGCAATATTTTCTGCAATCCAGATGAAAAAGCCAATCAAAAAGTAGGCGAGAGGAAGCGGCATGAAAAACCGCTCATGCGTGACACGAAAATAAACGCGCGTTTTCCAGAACACGATAAAGATTTCTGCCATCAATACCCACCGTATATCCCAAAGGAAGTGATGGGTAAAAAAGTTGAGATAAATGGCCGCACCGAGTGTAATGGCAAAGAGCGGGTTTGGCCAGCCTGTGATGCTTACGTCTAGTCTGCGCCACGCTTGACATAGGTAGCTCGCAACACTTGCGTACATAAATCCACTGTAAAGCGGTACTCCAAAAACCTTGCTGAGCGCTTCCTCTGGATATCCCCATGAGCCCATGTGTACCTTGAATAGCTCAAGCGCCAGACCGACTAGGTGAAAAACGGAGATGACCTTCAACTCATCCACGCTTTCCAGTCCACTTTTTACCATATAAATTTGAAAGAGCAGACAAAGCACAAGCAGCAAATCGTAGCGAGCCAGACCAGGGACGGTAACGAATTTGGACAAAGCGAGCGAAGCAAAAATAAAGACTGGAAAGATGCAGGACATTGCCTCCTGATAACCAAAATGAAGCAGGAGGCGTATAAACCGGATCACTCTTCGATCACTTCAGCTGGAGTTGGACCTTTGGCTACAGGCAAATCATAGGAGCTCCAATCGCTCCAGCTACCCGCATACAGTTTTACATCTGTCCGTCCCGCTGCATGAAAGGCAAGCAGGTTCGTGCAAGCAGTCACGCCAGAGCCGCAGTAGACGATAATGTCCTGCTTCGCAAAATCAGCAATACGCTCTTGCAATTTTTCTACCGGGAGCATCGTCATGTCTGCTGCGAGATTCTCTTTATAAAAGAAGCTAAGCGCACCAGGAATGTGGCCTGCTTTAGGGTCCAGTGGTTCTACTTCCCCGCGATACCGTTCTGCTGCACGGGAGTCCAACAGTACCGTTTGCTCGCTGCGCTCACGCACTCCCTGAATATCTACCAGCATATCCGGGCGCACGTGAGGGGTGAAGGTACGGGGCTTTGGTGTTGGCACGTCTGCTGTTGTCGCGTACCCAGCCTGCTTCCAGGCAGCATAGCCGCCGTCCAGCACAGCTACCTTGTCATGACCGAGGTAGCGCAAAAGCCACCACAGACGTCCAGCCATCGCCATCTCCTGATCGTCATAAGCGATGACGGTGACATTTTCATCTATGCCAGCCTGTGAAAATAGGGATGCGAGTTTAGCGGGATCAGGCAACGGATGACGTCCGCCATGTTCACTTTTGGGTCCAGAGAGATCGCGGTTCAAATCAAAGTAATGGGCACCAGGAATATGATTAATCCGATAATCTTCGGCACCGGCTTCCGCAGCGCTCAGCGCAAATCGGCAATCGGCGATGACCACGTTTTCATCATACAGATGATCCTTGAGCCATTGAGGGGTGACGAGTGGTTGCATGTATCTCCCTACTTTCCCTTTTTTCCTCCATCATAGCAGATGCCCTGGGAATCAGGTACAATATTTCTGGTAGAGGAATGTGACCACCGTTTTTGTATAGGCTTTGGTAAGAGGGGGAAGGAGAAGAATAATGAAGCGCATCGTACGTTATTTTCTGGAGGGCTTGCTTTATGTGATCCCGCTTGCGGTCACCATTTACATCCTGTATTACATTTTCACGACGGTAGACAGCTGGTTGAATCTCCAGATACCCGGAGTAGGGTTTCTCCTGACGATTCTGGGCATCACAATCATTGGCTTTCTGGCATCGAATGTGCTGACACGTGGGGTTTTATCGCTAGTGTCCAAAGTATTTGAAAAAGTACCCTTTATCAAATTGATTTATTCGTCCCTCAAGGATTTGATTGGAGCATTCGTAGGGGACAAAAAGAGCTTCGACAAGCCTGTACTGGTAACGCTGTTTAAAGACGGAAACGCAAAGGTCATTGGCTTTATTACAAAGGAAAGCCTGGAAGCATACGGACTTACTGACCATGTAGCCGTTTACGTTCCGCAATCGTATAACTTCGCTGGAAACCTACTGCTGTTTCCAAGTGAGCAGGTGCAGCCATTAGAAGTGGAAAGCGCCGAAGCAATGGCTTTTCTCGTATCCGGTGGAGTCTCAGGAAAAAAATCAGATAAGAGTGAGGAGAAACAGTAAGAGAAGGCTGCCATGAGCAGCTTTTTTTGTTTCTAAGCGGTCAAATGTAGTGAAGCAAGGTACCTTGCAATGTATAGTACCATGTGATAGGATATTACTGGAAGGTTCATCAAAAGCAGATACAAAGAGGAGAGGAACAAGTATGAGTCCAATGGTGAAAGCATACCTGGACACATTGTACGAGCAATTGAGAATCCTGCCAGAACAGGATCGCTTGGAGTCCGTTCGCGAAATCGAGAGTCATATAATAGATGGGATCAGGAACGGTAAAAAAGAAGCTGATATAGTAGAGAAGCTGGGAGATCCCAAGCTGCTCGCAAAAGCGTATCGCAGTGAGCACATCATGCAGAGGGGTGGAACGCGTTCTATCCGTGATGTCCTGACGATGATTGGATTTTATTGTATCACAGGTTTACTCAGTGTCATCATTGTCCCGGTTTTAGCAACAATTGCTTATGGCTTCGGTTTTAGTGCCGTTCTCGTTTTTGTAGCAGGGATCGTTCGCAGCTTCGGAGTAACATGGATTCAGATGGATCTCGGGCCAAAATACACCGTTCCGATAGAATGGAGCATGGCATACGCGATCATGGTTGGCGGCATTATTGGGTGGATTGCTTATATCAGTAATAAATATTTGAAAAAGTACATAATGTTCGTGCAGAAGCACTATCGCACCTTACTACCTAAAATGAACGTGAATAACCTACGTTAAAAAGTAGAAGAAAATAAAAACGAGCTGCCAAAAACGGGCAGCTTGTTTGATTCTGCAAGAGTTGTATTAACTACTGAAAAACCCGCTACGACTGGAATGTCTGCGTCGATAGTGGCGGTGACCGTATGTTTTATGACCCTGCTTCCAAAATGGGTTGTGGTGTCTGTAATCGCTACTGCTGTACCTTCGATAACCGTGTCTGCCGCTTTTCCAGAGAAAGCTGGCACCTTTTTTCAATAGGGCTACCACAATAATAATAGCGATAATGAACAGGACCAAACCGATGCCCAAGATGGTAAGTATAACTGACATCCACATCGCTCCTCAATAAAAGGTCTACCAATGTTTACGGATATCCCTTCTAGAAGTTTCGAGAAAGATGTCACCCTCGCAATTAGCCCTCGGCATTCAAATATTTCTCGTATGGCGTATAATCGATTTGCTTCGTTTTCAAATGGGCAATGAGCCACTTATGATCACGCTTGGGAGTAGCTACGATATAACCCTTGACGATCAGGTCCGTCGTGATCGTAGTCGCTTTTTCTTCAAGCGCAATTTGACCGATTCTCGCTGCGATTGAGCGTCTGGCCACGTCGCGGAACAGCTGGGGAACAGGGTCTACAAGCTCGTTCAGAAGGGTGAGTCCCTCATCCGTCCAGAGAGAACGGGTCTGGTCGATGTAATGATCCTGCCAGTCAAGATCGGATTTACCGTCCTTTTTCGGCATGGATTTTAAAAACTTGCGAAACATAAAATACCCACCAATGCCCATTAGGCCGACCAGTATAAAAGTCCAGGAAACGATGAAAAGGGAAAACCCCGTGGACATTTCAGCCATCTGCGTACACCTCTTTTACCGTAACGTTTTCATGAAAAAAGGAATAGATAGTAAAAGTGTACCGTATTTTGGTTCTGGCAACAAACTTTTTGTGCTTTTGGCTATCCTTGGGGTTTACTCTTCCCAAGAACACATACAATTTAGTATGATTAGAATTAATCTTTATAGGGAGTTGACGCTCATGTTCAAGCTTGGACAACGCGTCGTCATCGTTGCCGACTCCTTTGAGCAAGGTTTGCCACTCGGTGAGTACGGTTATTTAATCGCTCGTGACCGTAATCCGGACAGCGCGTTTGCTTGGGTAATCCGCATCCCCAAAATAGATAAGCAGTTTCCTATTGTAGAAGATGATATTGATCTAGAGGAACGTCTGCTGGAGGAGGAAGCAGCGCGTGTATCAAATGAAGCTTTGCTCGACTTTGCTTTGGCCACGCGCAACGAGGCTCTGTTCCGACAACTGATGGGTATGCAGGAGGTCGAGGAGACGAATGACGAACCCGCGAAGGAATCAATGGAGGATTTTATTCGTAAAGTAAACATGAAAGCCTGGATTTGAGGCACGAACTAGTCCGGTACCTTGAAACTATTGCGAAGGAAATGAAAGTGAGGCTGTTTCATGTCTGATTTTGTGACGTTTACCAATGAATTTGGTCATTCCATCGAAATGTCCCGAGAGGATTATCAGAAGAAGGTGATCCCACACAACCTGGATATGTATTGGGATGAGAAGGAAAAGCTTCGCGATTTCGCGATGGAGTTGGTGAAGGATCAATTTCATGAGCAAGCTGCCGTTGCGGCGGACAGGCTTCTCGAATTATATGGTCCGATTGAGTCTGCCCTGATTTTCCGTGCAGTCGTACATATGCAAGCAAAAGAATTCGACCGTGCCAAATCGATCTTGACGGATTGCCTGGAACGATTCCCGTCGTCTGGTACTGCCTGCACAAATCTCGCCAAGATTTATGCGTACGAAGGGGACGAGGCAAAAGCGTTTGAGACGCTGAATACGGGATTACATAAAGACCCGAACCAAGAAAATGGACTAAACATGTATGTAGAAAGCTTTCTGCACAATGGGAAAAAGGAAGAACTGCGTGCACAGCTGGAGGCGCTTTCAGGCAAAGAAGGGGCATGGCGCCCACAACTGCACCTGGCACGCCTCGCGTTGACGGAGGAAAATCTGCTCAAAGCCATGCATTGGTATATGCTTGCGATTGAAGGGTCAAAAGACCGCTTCGAGGTTGTCATGACGGTAACCGGTGAATTGGGACAAGCAGGCTATGTATACCAGCTCATCCAGATTTGTGAAAAGTTCTGGACCCCTGAATTCCCTCTTCCGTATGCCGGTTTTAACTATGCCAATGCGCTGCTCGCAACCGATCAAAAGGAAAAAGCAATCGCGATTTTGCGAAACATGCAGGAGCATTTGCCAGACAACTACAAGCCCATGATCGATCACTTCCTCGCACGTGTACCAGGTGCACAGGAAGCAGAGGCTGCTGCACAGCAAAAAGTCGCAGATAGTCAATCCGCTGACCCAGCAAGCAAAAAGAGCTGGTGGAAGTTCTGGAAGCAATGATAGGAAGCAAAAGTACGCCCGGCCAATTGCGTCGGGCGTTTTTACTTTGGCGAGAATGTAGCGCCCTGAGTCGTCTGCTGCGAAATCACGGTCGCATCGGAGCCTCGGACATAAGCAAACGGTACTAGCCACCCCGGGTAGCGTTCCAGTACCGTTTGGTCAAACCATCTATTTAAACTGGCTGGTGAGCCGCCTTTCTAAGAAAGCGACGCCTTGGTACATCAGGGTCGCGACGACTGCGATGATAGCGAGGCTCATCATGACCATGGTAAAATTAAAGACCTGGAATCCGTAAATAATCAGGTAGCCAAGACCTTGCTGGGATACGAGGAACTCTCCTACGATGACGCCTACCCAGGAAAGGCCGACATTTACTTTCAATGTGGCAAGAATGGTGGGGATGGTAGCGGGCAGAATCACCAAGGAAAAGATTTGCCGCTTGTTGCCACCGAGTGTTTGCACGACTTTGATGTAGTTTTGATTGACTTCTTTAAAGCTGGTGTAGATGTTGATCGTGGTGATGATGACCGAGATGGCACAGCCCATGGCGATGACGGAAAACAAACCGGGTCCAAAGCTGACGATAAACACCGGACCAAGCGCCACCTTGGGCATGCTGTTGGCGATGACTAAATAGGGCTCAAGTACACGGGAAAGAAAAGGGGACCACCAGATGATGGCTGCGAGCACGGTCCCAAGAATCGTTCCGAGTAAAAAACCTATGATTGTCTCCCAAACGGTCATTCCAATATGGGGGAGAAGACTACCATCTAGTAACTGCGTCCAGAATTGAGCCCAAACTTTTGAGGGGTAACTGAAAATTAGCGTGTTGATCGTATTCGTACGGGCTAAAAGCTCCCAAAGTCCGAGAAACAAGAGGAACAAAATGACCTGGGTCGTAAACACCCATGTACGTGTTTTGCGTACATCTTTCAAATAGCGTCGATGGACGGATTCAAGTTCCTTTGGCTGCATCAGATACTACCTCCATCTCTTTCCACACGCGATGGAACAGGTCTTGAAAACCTTCTTGATTCCGTGCGTCAAATGGAAGGGTATCTCGAATCGTGGGGGGAACAATGATTTCGCGATTGATCCGACCAGGATTGCGAGAAAGGATGTAGATACGATCACCCATCGCTATCGATTCAGAGAGGTCATGAGTGACCAGAATGGCGGTTTTCTTATGACGGCGTAAAGCTGAGAATATCAAGTCCTCCAGCTTTAGCTTGGTTTGATAATCCAAAGCGGAGAATGGTTCATCCAAGAGGAGTACATCAGGCTGGCAGGCAAGGGTTCGAACGAGGGCAACTCGCTGCCTCATACCGCCTGAGAGCTGCATCGGAGAGGATTTGCGAACATCCGCCAGCTCCATTTCATCAAGCAGGTGTAGAGCGTACTCTTCTGTTTCCTTGCTCCTGATGCCTTGTATATCTAAACCGAGGAAGACATTGTCCTCGATCGTACGCCAGTTGAACAAATAGTCTTGCTGCAGCATGTAACCGACTTGACGAGATGTACCAGAGACGACATGACCATCAATCATGACTTTGCCAGCTGTTGGCTTCTCAAGGCCGGCTATCAGGGAGAGCAACGTCGTCTTTCCGCAACCACTGGGACCGACCAAACAGATGAACTCGCCTTCCTCCACACGCAGGTTAATGTCTTTGACCGCCATGAATGCCCTGGTCGTGGATAAGTAGAGATGGGTCACGTGGCCGAGCTCGATCTTGGCCGGCGCAGAAGGAATCTGGTTCATAGTCTATTTCCCTTCCTTGGCTGTTTTGGCAAAGGTGGTATTGACCAGTTTGGCATAATCCGCGCGCTGTTTGAGCTCTCCGGCGGCGTCCATGATCTCCTGCAGCTGGTTCCATTCTGCTTCGTCCAAAATCGGATCTGTTGCGTAGGAGCCTTGTTCCAAATAGCGTTTTACGGAGCTCTCCAAAATTTCGGGCTTGATCTGATCAAAGTATTTGCTGATGACTTCAGCCGTTTCCTTTGGACTGTGGCTCGCAACCCACTGTTGCCCTTTGTAGACCGCATTGGTAAACTTTTGTATAGCGGCGGAATTGCTGTCCAAATAGCTTTGCTTCGTCATGAATACGGTGTATGGCACCGTACCGCTTTCTTTTCCGAAAGAAGCGACGACGTGACCGATTCCTTCTTGTTCAAAACGTGATGCCTCTGGCTCGAACAATTGGACGTATTCACCTGTTCCGGAGGCAAACGAGGCAGCAATATTTTTGAACTCGATATTTTGAATCAGGGTAAGGTCGCTTTGCGGATTGATATTGTGCTGTTTCAGTACGTATTCTCCAACCATCTGCGGCATGCCGCCTTTTCGCTGACCAAGGAATACGCTGCCTTTCACTTGATCGAACGAAAAATTGTCTACTTTATTTCGCGCAACGAGAAAAGTACCGTCTGTCTGAGTCAACTGGGCGAAGTTGATCACGGGGTCTGCTGCCCCTTGCTGAGATACATATATACTGGTTTCAGAGCCGACCAGTGCTACCTCAATCCCCCCGGATAATAGCGCAGACATTACCTTGTCGCCACCGGGAATGGTAGATAGCTCGACATCCAGACCCTCTTCTTTAAAGAATCCCTTTTCAAGTGCGACATACTGCGGCGCATAAAAAAGAGAGCGGGTAACTTCGCCAATTCTTATTTTTTCAGGTGTGCTGGAGCATCCGGCCAAGAAAGTCATAACAGCAAGGCCGGTGGCTAGCCCCAGCGAGAAAAGTCGTTTCATATCCAATGTCCCTCCTCCATGACTGATGTTTGTTGTAGGCTATGCGCCCAGACAAAAAAGGGTGAATGCCCAGTGACGCGAACAGGCACCAGATTGCCAACTGCGGAGGAAGTAATGAGTAATGAAGGAGATGTATCCGTTGTGATCGTTACATTTTTAGGAACAGGATCAGGAGCACCTACCACCAGACGCAACGTTAGCGGGATGGGGCTTCGATTTTTACAGGCAGGAAAGTGGTGGCTTTTTGATTGTGGAGAAGGCACACAGCATCAGTTGCTGCGTGCTCCGATGAAGATCAGTCAGCTGGAGAAAATTTTTATTACTCATCTTCACGGGGATCATCTCTATGGCTTGATTGGTTTACTGGCAAGCAGGTCGCTACGAAATGGGGAAGCGTCGACTTTGGAGCTGTACGGACCACCTGGATTGGATCGTTATTTTAAAGCGGTCATGGAAACGAGCCCCGTGCATCTGCAATATCCCTTGCAGCTGCGGGTCGTCAGTGAAGGTGTCGTCTATGAGGATGAGGATGTCATTGTGACGTGCCGTTTGGCTAATCACCGAGTGGCTTCCTATGCTTATTCTGTCGTGGAAAAAGAAAAGCCAGGTGCCTTCCAAGTGGATTTGGCAAAGGCAGCGGGTGTACCGTTTGGTCCTCTGTACGGTGCCCTCAAGAGAGGCGAGCAGATTACGCTTGAGGATGGCCGTGTCCTCGATGGCAAGGATTTTGTAGGAGAGCCGCAGCCAGGGCGCAAGATCGTATTCAGTGGAGATACGATGCCGTGTCAGTCTGTTTTGGAGCTGGCGGAAGGTGCTGACTTGTTGGTGCATGAAGCGACTTATGCCGATAAGGATAAGGAACTAGCGGTGCGAAGCGGTCATTCGACTGCCAAGGAAGCAGCAGAAATCGGGAAAAAAGCGGGAATTAAAATGCTCTGTCTGACTCACTTTAGTCCTCGTTATGAAGATGAGGAAGGGGATTTCACGATGGAGAACCTGCTCGCAGAGGCCCAAGAGATTTTTCCATGTACCTTGCTTGCGGAGGATTTAGGCAGCGTTCCTGTAAAACGAGTGCGAAAATCGTGGGAGAAGCAACTGAACCCTGTTATAATGAATGATCATCAACAAGGAAAGAGGGGGAACATGAAACGAGTTACCTTTTTGACACCAGAAGAGCTGGTGGCTCATTGTGAAAATGAAGAAGTTAGCTTGGTAATTGAATACCGGGACGATGATAATAAGCAACGCCAGGTCACTTTGGCGGGTGAGCGCTTGAAAGAAGCAGCTGAATATTTACGTCGCCCTAAGCTTGAGGCTTATTACCGTAAGGACGGCATATTTTTTGAAGTAGTAGTGGGCTGGAAGTAATCGGATTTATACAAAGAGAGCTTTTACTGGAGAGGAAAGGTGAAAGGCAGTGTCCGGTATACGGATTCGCAGGTCAATCGTGGTTCGCTACTTCATGTTTATTTTGGGGCTGTTCATTGGTGCCTTTGGCTGTGTTCTCGCCATCAAAGCAAATCTGGGTGTAGCGCCGTGGGATACATTCCATATTGGTCTGCAAAAAACGTTTGGACTTACGATCGGGATTTGGTCGCAAATCGTGGGAGTTATTGTTATTTTATCTTCTTATGTCGTTGCGAAAATCAAACCGACGTTTGGCATGTTTTTAAATATGATTTGTTTTGGCAGCTTTCTCGATTTGATTCTTTGGTGGAATCTGGTCCCTGAGCCAGAATCAATCTGGACGCGCCTGGTGATGTTTTTGATCGGGGTTGTGGTGATGACGATCGGAATCGGTATGTATTTGTCGCCACGCCTCGGAGCAGGCCCACGAGACAGCTTTATGCTTGCGATGAATGAGCGCTTGGGATGGAGCATCCAAAAAGTGCGCTTGATCATTGAGATCACCGTCTTGCTAGCTGGCGCGGCTCTTGGCGGGCCAGTGTCGATAGGCACGGTCCTCATTGCTGTTCTGACGGGTCCGCTGATCCAACGAACCATTCCTTTTTGGCAAATGGTTATGAAAAAACAATACGACTTGATTGAACCGGTAGAACGGCAGGCTGGATAAGGCTTTCCTCGGTCAGCAATACAACGAATATCACGATTTGGGTGCTTGTATGGGCAATGGTCCAATCATGATTGGTTATGCGCACATACAGTATGACTAGTTGCTGACAAAGGAGGGAAAGCGAATGAGTAGCCTGTTTAACGGTGGCTTTGACGATTTTGCTTTGATACTGGTATTGTTCGTATTGCTGACAATTGTTGCATGTGCTTGCGACTAAACTTGTATCGTTCTTAGTTTGGCAATAGCAAAAGGGAGAGCATTCTGCTCTCCCTTTTGTATTTTTTTCACCCTAATTTCTCATGTACTTGTTTTTTAACACTGGAAATTTGCTTGTCGGATAATTTGATTCCAACAGCCTTGCTCACTTTTTTAATCAGGCTTTTCAATTTTTTATCATCCTTCAGGTCTTTTTTCGAGTAGCCTTTGGCCAGTGACTTGATATCCTTCATATTCCATTTCTTTTTGCTTTTTTTATTAATTTTCTTCAACAGATCACTTGTCTTGCCTTTGCTTTTTTTCTTTGCCATAGTAGATCGCTCCCATCCTGTAAAATACGCCTGCCCTATGCAGTTATATGGGAGCGTGTCGTTATTTGCTTGGACATATGGCTACGGTAATTCGCCTATTTTGGAAGACGTGTGTATTTGCCCAAACCCACCAAGGCAGTGCGAACATAGGATGAGGCAGAGCATTGCATGACAGGAGGCTAGAGAATTGAAAATAATCAGCTTTCAAAAAAATATGCCGTTTCAAGAGATTGTCGCCGAAATAAAAGCAAATGTCATGGGGAAAGCAGAGAAGCTTCCTTGGCGCTGCTTCCATGATTTATCCTGTATGTGTGTCAATCAAAATGTGTACGAACGCCATCACAAGCACTTCAGCAAATATGAGGCAACGGTCGAGGAAAATGTAACCATCAGTGTCCATGCCGAAGGAGAAGATGAAGTGCCATGGGGTGTGAAATATGTCGGTGCACAAAAGCTATGGCGCAAAGGCCGTGGGGCAGGTGTGAAGGTGGCAGTCATTGATACAGGTATCTCCCGGGAGCATTTTGATTTGAAGGATCAGATAAGAGGCGGAGTCGATCTTGTACGCGGCAGGCAAAACGGGCATGGCACACATGTGGCAGGGATCATCGTCGCTGAATTAAATCAGAGGGGCATCGTTGGTGTTTCCCCGGAAGCTGAGATCTACGATGTGCGAGCGTTTGGAGAAGCTGGAAAATCGTCCTTGTCCACGATTTTGCGCGCGATTGATTGGTCAGTGGAAAACCAAATGGACATTATCAACATGAGCTTCGGGATGCCACAATACAGCGAGTCATTGGCAAGGGCGGTCGACAGGGCGAGCGGGCGTGGAATCATGATGGTTGCGTCTGCTGGCAACAATGGAGGAGAAGTAGAGTATCCGGCCCGATACAATAATGTTGTGGGTGTAAGTGCTATCGATCAAAAGGGAAAGCTGGCGTCGTTCAGTGCACGCGGGGCGGGGGCAAATACCAAGGCTCCTGGAGTTGAAATTTTGTCTACGTGGCCAGGGAATCAGTTTAAACAACTAAATGGCACATCGATGGCGGCTCCGCATGTGACTGGGCTGATGGCGCTTGAATTATCGCGAAAACGAAAAACAACTGCGTCGTAACGATCGTCTGCTAATCCGTCCATACACGAAAGCCCCAGGATTGCTCTTGCTCCGGGGGCTTTTTTGCATACACATTCGTATAGGGTGGTCACTTTGTCATTGATGCATTTTGGCTTCGTGGTCTTGCTGGACACGGAACCATATATTAAGATCATTAATGACACTGGCCAATTCGTGAATTTCACTGTTCAATTCGCACGAACGAGCAAAATTCTCCTCTTCAGACATTTGCTTGGTTTTATCGATAATCACGGTTTCCACTCGAATGATTCGGTCAGGGATGGTGGCACGGATTTCTTCCCATTCCAGCAAAATGTCATCTTTCTCTGAGGAAGTATATTCTTCCCACTCCAGGCCAAGCGCAGGAAGGCGAATGCCCAGTCGTTCATCAAGTATAAACTGATAGCGCAAAGGTAATCTCACTCCTCTCCACATCCATCATACCAAAAATGGGGCTTGACGGGGAGAGAAAAAAGCGCGTGGAAGGTGGAAAACAATGCAGGAAAAACGCGTGCTCATTGATGCAGATGCGTGTCCGCGACAAGCACTTATCATTGCACAAACGCTATGCAGAGGGCTTGGCTGGAAATGTGTGACGTTTGCCAGCTACAACCATCAAATTGGCTCTGATAACCACGTCACGGTGGACGCTGGTCCGCAAGCGGTCGATATGAAGCTGGCGAATGAAACCCGCGCTGGGGATATAGTGGTCACGCAGGATATCGGTCTTGCTGCTTTGATTCTTGGAAAAAAAGGATTATCGCTCACGCCGCATGGAATGATTTTCGACCCGGAACGAATCACCTTTCATTTAGAGGAACGAAACGAAAAAGCTCGTTACCGGCGTGGGGGTGGGCGCACGAGAGGACCTGCCGCTAGGACGAGAGAGGATGATGAACGATTTGCTCATTCGCTCCAATCATTGATGAGTAGAGGAGAGTAATATGAGAGCGAGAAAAAGCGAGACTGGCTTGTACGCTTGGGCTTTTTTGTTTGCGATTTTTTCAGCGGTCATGCTCATTTTGTACACAAGAAATGCCGTATCGAAAATGGATGAAGTGGCCTTTGCGATGGTGGCGGAAATTCGTTCGGATGGCTTAACTGCGGTTTTTCATTTTCTAACGCATTTTGGTGGTGGCACCGTATTGGCTCCATTGGGTGTAGTGCTTGTCATTGCTTTTTTCATAAAAGGACATCGGGATAAAGCGATGCTGGTCATACTTACACTCGGGATATGCGAGTTAGTGAATGAAGTGATGAAGCTGATGTTTGCTCGGACTCGCCCAGACGGATTTCATCTGATCGATTTGCCAACCTCGTTCTCCTTCCCCAGCGGTCATGCAATGGTCGGTTCAGCCTTTTATCTGATGCTCGCCTATTTGGTAAGTCGCTGGGGGCAGGAAAAGCGCTGGTCTCACTATGTGCAGCCTGTTGCCCTGATTTTTATCGTGATGGTAGCTGGCAGCCGTGTGTATTTAGGCGTCCATTATTTAAGCGATATATTGACGGGCTTTGCGCTCTCGATGTTTTGGTACTTTGTCGTGCGTATCGGACATGCAAGGTGGGAGGGTAGACGCCATACGCTCACCAATCCATTGCAGCAATCTCAGTAGAACCTAAGTCGAATATCCCCATTCTTTCATCAGACCCAGCCATTTTTCTACGCTGGGTTTGTTCTTTTTGTCTTTGGGCAGAACGATATACGCAGACCGTTTCGGTGGCTTATTTCCGGTAATGATTAATTCCTTTAAGGTTCCAGCAGCTAAATCAGCTTTGACAGCTGAGCGGGTCAAAAGGCTTACGCCAACGCCTTCCTTGATCAAATCAATCGCAAGCTCGGCTTTGTCAACTGTCAGTTTAGGCACATAGTTGCGCGGCAGCGTCTGTCTGATCCATTCGTTGAACGGGGGACCCCAATTCATATAGAGAAGAGGCATATTGCGCAGCTCGCGGGAATCTACATGAGTCGCGGAGGTGATCGAATTGTCCGGAGCACAGACTAATACAACCTCGTCCTCCCAGGTAGGGATTACATCAAATGTGGGGAGAGATGGTGGTACATAGACAATCCCGATTTGTATGACGTTGTCCAGCAAGTATTGGATAACATCTGAGGAATGTCCGGTTTTTGTGCTAATTGCAATCTGTGGGTAACGGTAGTGGTATTCCTTTAAGATCGGCTCTAGGGTGGAGGTCCAGATGGCATTCAGGCTGCCGATAGACAAATAATCTTCATAAGGCTGTAGGGATGCTACCTCATTGAGTGCTTCGTGGGAAAGCTTGAGGATTCTCTCAGCGTAGGGCAACAGCGTCAACCCGGCTTGAGTGATCTCCACACTTCGCTTGTCCCGAATGAAGAGAGGCTTACCTACTTTTTCTTCCAGTTGTTTTATGCGCATAGTCACAGTAGACTGAACCAAATGGAGCATTTCCGCCGCTTTGGTAAAATTCTTCGTCTGGGCCAACGTGTAAAAAGCGCGCAATTGTTCGAAGTCCATAAGGTGAGAATCCCTCTTATCTAAATATTTGATTACAATATACAAAATTGTTCGTTTCTCAAATTATACCCTGTTATTTAAGCTGGGGATATCCCTATTTCATGTAGGGTATCGGGAGAGCGAGGGGTATTTACGATGAAACGGGAAATATGGAGAGAAACGCCGTTTTCAGTAAAATTGCTGTTAACGACATCCTTTTTAATGAATTTAGGATTTTATGCGTTAATCCCATATCTCACTCTATATTTAACTGGCAGTATCGGCTGGACACTTGCCATGGCTGGATTTGTGTTGAGTGTGAGACAATTTTCCCAGCAGGGCTTTGCTTTTTTGGGCGGAGTGATGGCAGATGTTTTTGGATACAAAGGCGCAATGGTTCTCGGTATGGGGATTCGTGCCGTCGGATTTGCCATGTTTGCTTTCTGTACAGAAACATGGCAATTTTTTGTCGCTGCTATCTTGTCAGGGTTGGGCGGAGCGCTTTTTGATCCAGCGGGATCGGCGGCTTTTGCGGTTTTGACTCCAGATTCCATTCGCAAAGAGGTATTTGCGTTTCGGAATGTATTAATGAATATAGCAGTCGTCGGCTCCCAAATTGTAGGGACTGCCTTGTCTGCCGTTGATTTTACGTACTTATCGTTATTTGCAGGCGGAATGTTTGCCGTTAATGCCATCCTCTCTTTTGTGCTACTGCCGCCGATCGCAGCAACAAATACGCGGCATAGTGTGTGGGAGAGCATGTCTATCGTACTGAAAGATCGGCGCTTTGTGCGCTTTACGATAATATTGATGGGCTATTACTACCTGAATATGCAGGTTTTCTTAACGATTCCGATGCTGGTAGAGGATGTGACCCATAACAAAGCGTACGTCGGGATTGTACTGTCTGCCCTATCACTGTTTGTCATCCTGTTCCAAATGAAAGTGACACAGTGGCTTGAGGGCTACCAGCAAAGACTGACGTTAATCGGTATAGGTACACTGGTGATGAGCATGGGACTGTTCCTCTTTACCTTTGCTGACTCGCTCTGGATGCTTTTGGTTGACGTATTCCTCTACGCACTGGGTACGATGATTGCAGTGCCGAATTTAGTTGATGTTGTTCCGCGCTTTGCTCCCAAAGAGCTCGTAGGAGCGTACTACGGGTTTAACGGCTATTCGATTGCGATCGGAGGTTCACTCGGGCAGGTTGCTGGCGGCTGGGTATACGACATTGGCTTTAGGCTCCAGACTCCATGGCTTCCATGGACAATCTGTCTCGTTGTCGGGTTAGTGGTGGCGTGGATGATGTATCAGATGCAGCGCGATACTGGGCAGATCGGAAATGACTATCCAAAGATTGCGCGTTCATAAAAATGACACCGAAAAAAATCGGGCGGAATTGAAACATTTTCCATCGGAAGTACGTATATAACGGTAGAGATGACTGGCGTATGAAAGAGAGGGAATCAGATATGGAAGATATGAAGAAGTTAAAAAGGATGTTACTGGTAACAAGTTCCCTTGGATTCGCTGTATTTGCAATGGTAGTGATTACAGAGATTGTACGGATTTCCGTGTAACACGAGCGACGAGCATTGCATAGAATACAAAAAGCTTGCAGCTTCTACAAAGAGCTGCAAGCTTTTCTTTTGGTTCCAAAGAATCATGTTCGAAAGCGCGAATTAGCTCGTAGGCTCCAGCTTTTTCTTATAGTGAAGCTGGTAAACGATGATCGCGATAATCATAAACGGAATACCGCAGTAGAGGGCAATACGCTGCTCCGGATCGAAAGCAAGGCTGACCAAAACTGTCAGGTTCAACACCAAAGAAACAATAGGGACGATCGGATAGAGCGGAGTACGGAACTTGAGATCCTCAAGCTTCCCACCATTTTTCAAGTAGTGGCGACGGAAGGCGAGCTGGGATGCTGAAATCGAAATCCAGCCTACCTGTGCACCTAGGCCCGCGATCGACAGCAGAACCATGAACACCGTGTTTTCAGCAAAAAAACCGGACAACAGGGACAAAAGCGCAATGACAAACGTAATCGAAAGCGCATTCATTGGAATGCCTTTTTTGGTTACTGCAGCGAGTTTTTTGGAAGCCATTCCTTCATTTGAAAGGGCATAAAGCATCCGGGTAGCTGCGTACAGTCCGGAGTTTGCTACGGACAACAGAGCAGTGAGAACGACAAAGTTCATAATATCAGCGGCATACGGAATACCGATACTGTCGAATACGACAACAAAAGGACTTTCAATCACACCAGCCTGCTCGTGTGGAATCATACCAGCCAAAATGAAAATCGCAAGAATAAAGAATACGAGTGTACGCCAAACCGTATTTCGGATCGATTGTGGAATCGTCTTCTCAGGCTCCTTGCTTTCCCCAGCAGCGATACCGATGAGCTCCGTTCCTTGAAAGGAGAAGTTCACTGTAATCATGGTCATCAACAGACCTGTAATCCCGTGGGGCAGCAAAGGTGAATTCGTGAAATTCGAGAACATCGGTGCCGGCTGTCCGTTTTTTAAATCAATCAGACCAAACATCGCGGCTCCGCCTAAAATGATAAACAAGATGATAGCGCTTACTTTAATGCTGGAAAACCAAAATTCTGATTCACCAAAAGCTCGCGCTGATAACGCATTCAACAGGAAAAGAACACCACCAAAAAGAGCACACCACATCCAGACGGGAGAGTCAGGGAACCAGCGCTGCATCAACAGTCCAGAGGACAACAGCTCAAGAGCGACCGTTACCGCCCAGCCTAACCAATACAGCCAGCCTACACCAAAACCGAGGGAAGGACTGACGAAGCGAGTCATGTAGGTCTGAAACGAACCGGACACGGGCATCGCCACGGTCAATTCGCCCAGGCAAAGCATCGTCAAATACATGATAAAGCCACCAACTAGAAAGGAAAGAATGGTCCCAATAGGTCCAGCCTGACTGATTGTATAGCCAGAACCGAGGAACAATCCGGTTCCTATAACCCCTCCGAGAGAAATCATGAAGAGATGTCTACTACTCATGCTGCGTTTTAGTTCATTTTGTTGTTCATAGCTCGTGTTCATTTAACCCTCTCCTAACGCAAAAAATATAGCATGAATGAATACGTTTTCAAGCGTGATATATGCATAGCAAGAATGATACCAAAAGAAAGACGCAGATGAAATCAAGCGTGGGGTGGAAGTTTATGGATAAAGTGCAAAAAAAATTTTCGTTTTTGTGCAAAATAATTAAAAAAACGCCAAATTATTTGGCGTTTAGTGAAGAAACCTTGAATTTTAACTCTTCATACCTAATTTCCGCAAACGGTATTGAAGACTTTGCCGACTAATTTGTAGTTCTTTGGCAGCGCGTGAAATATTTCCATTATAGCGGTCCACGACATGGTGAATGTAGGCAGTTTCAAATTCCTGCATCGTTTCTTTTAACGAGCGGCCGTCCTCGGTGAACGAAAGGATTGGTGGCTGCTGCTGTGGAGTGACGACTGAATTGGCAGGAGCGCGGCGCAAAAAATGGAGCGGCAAGTGATCGTAGCGTATCGTAGTTTCATCGATCATTAAATTCATTGCGCCTTCGATCAAATGCTGCAGCTCGCGCACATTCCCAGGCCAATCATGCTCTCGGAAAAAGTGCAGAACATCATCACTTACACCAGTCACTTCCATTTGAAACAGCTCATTATACTTTTCAATAAAGTGCGAAGTCAGCGCAGAAATATCTTCTTTTCTCTCCCGTAGAGGAGGCAAAAACAATGTGACAACTCCCAGGCGATAATATAGGTCTTTTCGCAAATGCTGATTGGCAATTGCTTCTACGGGGTCTTCGTTGATCGCGGCAACGATGCGAACATCGATGGAACGGTCTTTTGTGTCGCCAATCCGGCGAATGGACTTCTCCTGCAAGGCACGTAACAATTTTGCTTGCAGTGGCATACTAAGCGAGTTGATTTCATCGAGAAAAAGCGTCCCGCCCTCAGCCTGCTCGAACAAGCCTGGTCTCTCAACCGCGCCAGTAAACGCACCACGAGCGGTCCCGAACAAGAGACCCTCAATCAGACTGTCAGGAAGTGCTGCACAGTTTTGGGAAATGAGCGGCCCGGATGCCCGCAAGCTAGCGTTGTGTATGCTTTGCACAAACAGTTCCTTGCCCGCGCCCGTTTCACCTACAACCAATACGGAGGATGAGGTTCGCGCAGCCCGTTTGGCATTTTCAATTACATCGAGAATGGGGGTACTTTTCCCGATGATTTGATCGAACGTGTACCTGGAGCCATTTTTTTGCAACAGGTTTTCACGAATGAGACGTTCCATTTTGGTTACGTCATTGGCTATTTCCATAGCGCCGACGATTTGTCCGTTTTCCACGATGGGATACGTATTGTTGATGGTCGTAATTTCTTTTTGCTTGTCATTAAAATACGTTTGTCTTGTATTGCGAATACTATTTCCAGTTCGTAAGCAGGTGAGCAGCGTGCTTTCTTGACCGTTTGGGAACTGAAATACTTCAGATAAAGGCTTGTGCAGAACATCCTGTCTCGCCATGGATTCTAATTCCGTCATTTTCTGATTGTAAACAATCGTAGTGCCCAGAGCGTCAATGACATGCACGCCTTCATTCATTCTGTCCAATATATGTTCGTAGATGCTCAAAAACGTGTCGAGTGTAGAATAGGGCATCGAAGACGACACAGTAATTCACCAGCCTTTCTTCATAAAAATATCATAACACGAAACAAAGGTGGTGCAAAATGTTTATGCATAGCTCTAATAAGAAAATGTTGCATGCAAAAATATTTTGCGTTCAATTCGCTGAATCAGCGTGATTCCTAGTGGTCTTTTTGTTGGCATCGATCTTGCAAAGTTAAATAAAAGCAAGTGACATTGAAGGAGGACATTCACATGGGAAAAACACAAGTTGTAATTGATCAAACAGAAAAATTCGGTGCGCGCAACTATAATCCGCTCCCAATTGTTATCTCCAAAGCTGAAGGCGTATGGGTTGAAGATCCAGAGGGCAATAAATACCTCGATATGCTCAGTGCTTACTCCGCACTGAACCAAGGTCACCGTCACCCACGCATCATCCAAGCGTTGAAAGATCAAGCAGACAAAGTTACCTTGACTTCTCGTGCTTTCTATAACGATCAATTGGGAGAATTCTACGAAAAACTGTCTGCCCTGACTGGAAAAGAAATGATCCTGCCAATGAATACAGGTGCTGAAGCCGTTGAGACAGCACTGAAAGCCGTTCGCCGATGGGCATATGATGTGAAAAAAGTACCTGAAAACCAAGCAGAAATCATCGTTTGTGAAGGTAACTTCCATGGCCGTACCGTTACTGTAACATCTTTCTCTTCTGATGAAGGCTATAGACGTGGCTTTGGTCCTTTCACACCTGGCTTCAAAATCATTCCTTATGGTGATATCGAAGCGTTGAAACAAGCGATCACTCCAAATACAGCAGCATTCATGCTGGAACCAATTCAAGGGGAAGCAGGTATCCTCATTCCTCAAGAAGGTTTCTTGAAACAAGCACAAGAGTTGTGTAAAGCAAATAACGTTCTCTTGGTATGCGATGAAATCCAAACTGGATTTGGCCGGACAGGTAAAATGTTCGCAAGCGATTGGGAAGATGTTAAACCAGATATGTACATTATGGGTAAAGCTCTTGGCGGTGGTGTGTTCCCAATCTCTGCAATCGCAGCTGACAAAGAAATCCTCAGTGTATTCGAGCCAGGCTCCCACGGTTCTACTTTCGGTGGAAACCCACTCGGTTGTGCTGTAGCAATCGCTGCTATGGATGTATTGGCTGATGAAGGATTGGTTCAACGCTCCCTGGAAATGGGTGAGTACTTCATCGGTAAACTCAGAGAAATCAATAACCCAGCGATCAAAGAAATCCGCGGTCGCGGTCTGTTCATCGGTGTGGAGCTGACAACAGCAGCTCGTCCTTATTGCGAGCAGCTGAAAGAGCTGGGACTGCTTTGCAAAGAAACACATGAAACAACGATCCGTTTCGCACCACCACTCGTGATCAGCAAAGAAGATCTCGATTGGGCAATTGAACGCATCAAAAAAGTGTTGAGCTAATCAATGAAGATGAAAAAAGCCGTTCCTATTATGGGAATGGCTTTTTTTATGACTAAAATATGACTAAAAGTTTTCGAAAATCGTTCGACAAAAACTGACATCATGTGGATAAGGCTGGAAGAAAAATCCACATCGTCCCCTCTCGCTTTTGATCAGTTACACACAAATTGCCCACAAGTTACTAACAAGATGTCCACATGTGTTGTGGATATCAGAACGATTGTTCGTTTTCTATGCATCTGTTACAATGGGCTCATAAACAAGATGGAGGTGAGCAAAGGTGAAATACTTGAGCGACCAAATGTTGATAGAAGTATATCATCGAGCTATCGACCTTCAACTAGATTCTGCTTTTATTGACTTGCTCAAAGCAGAATTAAAGCATCGAGAGATTCGAATTGGTCAGGTTAGTGCTTAACTCCAAAAAATATTCGATTTGAAATTTAACATGAAAGCCATCCCTATTCGTAGCGGATGGCTTTTTCTTTTTCTTTCTTAAAAAAGAAAGCAGCTATGGAGCTGTTATGAATTCAAGTGCAGTGATTCCAGTCAACGGTTCTTCCTTTGCGAGCAGTGTCTCAGGGAGATAGAAGTATACGGGTCCGTTTTCTTTAATCGGCCTGCCGTCCTTGGAAAATTGCAAGATGGCACGTCTCGCTTCTTCTAGCGGAAGGACGACGGACTCTTGATTCTCGCGGTGAAGACGAACATGTGTCGCTTCTGGCAGTGGCTGCGCATTTGTAATAAAAGGGTCCAAATGGATGCCGTACTCGCCCTCCAGCACTTTACGCTCTTCTGCCAGCGTGCGCCGCTCCTGTGGCAAGGTTGCGCCCTCACGAAGCTCCTTGTCCCATTGTGTACCGGTTCCTTGCAGGTATTTGGCTTGCTTGGACAAATCTGTATCAGTTTCACCCGTATAGGAGGAAAGATCAAATTTTCTCTCATCAAAAACCCAGACAGTCGGATCTAAGGTAATAGGGAAAGAGACGGCCCCTTTAAACACGATTACATCAGACATGAGGCAAACCTCCAATATGTAGTAGCGTACCTGATTTATTGTACCGCAGGGGTAGAAAGGAGGCAAACAGCGATTACACTTGTCCATGGAATGAAAAAAAGTATATTCTGAATAGTAGAAACGATAAAGAGGTGAAAGTGAGTGAGATACAGCTTTGATGAGCGAATCGATCGAACAGGAACCAATAGTGTAAAGTGGGAGACAAACCACCCGGATTACAATGCAGAGGGGATGCTGCCATTGTGGGTGGCAGACATGGATTTTGCCTGCCCGCCAGAAGTGACGGAAGCGCTGATTAAAAGAGCTTCCCACCCGATCTATGGCTATCCGATGAAGCAGGCAGCCTTTTATCAGAGCTTGCAGGAATGGATCCAGAAGCGTTTTGGCGTCACGGTAGAACAGAGCTGGATGACGGGGATAACGGGAGTGGTGCCAGGCTTGCATGTCGCGATCGAGGCCTTTACGCAAGTGGGTGAAAAGGTATTGATTCAGTCACCGGTCTATCACCCCTTCTTTCATGCAGTCACAAACCGTGGGCGTCAGGTAGTTGCCAGCTCTCTCGTTCAGAACGAGGGGCGCTACGAAATGGATTGGGACGATCTGGTGAAAAAATTAAGTGATCCTGCTGTAAAGCTGATGCTCTTGTGCAGTCCGCATAATCCGGTTGGACGTGTGTGGACCAAAGAAGAGCTGGAAAGGCTAGGGGCGCTGTGTACGCAGCAGGGAGTGATTGTTGTGACCGATGAGATTCATGCAGACCTGATACTCAAAGAAGGCAGCCACACGCCGTATTACTCCCTGTCACCTGAGCTTTCCAGAAACAGCGTTACTTTTTTGTCAGCGAGCAAGACCTTCAATCTAGCTGGATTGTTCACCTCCTATTTGTTGACAGAGAACAGCCAGCTGCTGCGAGATTTTTCACGAACTGCTTCCAAAATGGGCTACGAAAATTTGAATTTGTTCGGAATGGAAGCTACGATTGCGGCGTATCGACATGGTGAGGTGTGGCTGGAGGAGCTGCTTGTCTATCTGAGGGAGAATGCAAATTACCTGAATCGATTCTTGGCAGACAGACTTCCGGAGGTTTCGATGGCGGTTCCGGAGGCTACCTATCTCGGGTGGATGGATTTTCGCTCATTGGGCCTGTCCCAGGCAGAGTTAAACAAGCTGCTTCGTCAGGAAGCCAAGCTCGGTTTGCATGACGGAGTTACGTTTGGCCCAGAGGGTGAGGGCTTCCAACGCATTAATTTTGGCTGCCCCAGATTGATTCTGATCGAAGCCATGGAGCGGCTCGCGAGCGTAATTCGTAAGTAGGGTGCCAGCATTTGACAGTGACCCTTTTGATATCTACAATTTACATATGACAACTGTGAGTGGCAAGAGGGGAGAGTATATGGACAAAGCTTTGGCAACAAAGCAATTGGAAGATGTTTTGAATCAGGCTTCGGCTTATACGAATAAAGGCAGTGTCGCATCGTATATTCCAGAGTTAGCAAAAGAGGACCCGAAGCAATTGGGTATTAGTGTCTGTTTTTCGGATGGAACGCTATTATCAGTCGGGGATGTAGATGTTCGCTTTACGCTGCAAAGCATCTCCAAAATTTTTTCGCTCATCATTGCGCTCTGCCAAAATGGCCAAAAGCATGTATTCGAGCGGGTGGGAAAAGAGCCAACGGGAGATCCCTTCAACTCTATTATCAAACTAGAGACGATCAAGCCGCACAAGCCGTTAAATCCGATGATCAATGCAGGAGCTATCGCGGTTGCAGGTATGATCCAAGGAAATAATATAGACGAGCGGTTGAATAGTGTCTTGGACATGCTTCGCAAAATGACGGGAAATCCGAGCATTTGTGTGAATGAAGCAGTCTACTGTTCGGAGAAAAGGACAGCTGACCGCAATCGAGCACTCGCCTGGTTCCTGAAGGATAGCGGCATTTTGACCACGGATGTAGAGGAGACCTTGGATCTATACTTTCGTTACTGTTCGATAGAGGTAACGGCCAAGGATGTTGCCAGGATGGGGATGGTCCTTGCCGCAGACGGAATGGATATGCAAACAGGGGAGCGGCACTTCCCAGAGGAGGTTGCGCGTATTTGCAAGACATTCATGGTAACTTGTGGCATGTACAACGCTTCGGGAGAGTTTGCCATTGATGTTGGAATACCAGCAAAAAGCGGCGTCGCTGGCGGGATTATGGCGACGGTGCCTCAGAAAATGGGCATTGGGGTTTTCGGACCTACTTTAGATGAAAAAGGAAACTCGGTTGCTGGAGTCGAGCTGCTCAGGCTACTCTCAAAAGAGTGGAAACTTGGTATCTTTTAGCTTCTTGCAGTTGTTCGTTCTTCGCCCCTTTTCAAATGGCCCAGAATAACGTACTATGTATGTTAAGGATGGAGGCAAACGGAGGGATAGGTTTTGACAGAAATTAAGGTTCCCGATCTGGAACAAAAAGCGCTAGCGTTGCTTCAAGCAGACGCAGACAAGATTTATAAACTGATCGACGTACAGATGGAGAACCTGACTATGCCGCAGTGCCCACTGTATGAAGAGGTACTAGATACTCAGATGTTCGGGCTTTCCCGTGAGGTAGAGTATGCGGTACGCCTAGGACTTATTGGTGAAGAGATCGGCCGGGAAATTATGGGGTCCCTGGAACGCAAATTGGCTCATCTCCATGAATTGTATAATCAGAAGTAAAAGCGAGGAGAGCAAGCGATATTCCTCGCTTTTCATTTTGTCTAAAAAAAGAACTTGCTTATTTTATGTGTGTATATTAAATTTGTAACTATGTTTTTTATCGTGGAAAATGCGATGATGGAGACCAGTACACGGATCGTCCGCTTGACAGGGAGAGGCTGCCAGAGACTGTAAGCAGCTTTGAAGTGTGAGCCGTGGAATTCCCTCCAGAGCAATTCTCTGAAAGTATATAACCAGTAGGAGAAAATCGGGTCATTCCGTTATCGATGATCAAGTGAGGTATGGAAATAAGTGTAATTCCATGCTTAATCAGGGTGGTACCGCGAAAAAACTCGTCCCTTTTGTGGACGGGTTTTTTTTGTTTTCTACAAACAACATGATGGACACACAGAGGAGTGAAAATGGTTATGAAACAAACCGAGCAATGGACGAGCAGGCTAGGCTTTATTCTAGCGGCAGCAGGTTCAGCAATCGGTCTGGGAGCAATCTGGAAGTTTCCTTATATCGTAGGAACGAGCGGAGGAGGGGCATTTTTTCTTTTATTTTTGCTGTTTACTGTGGTAATTGGACTTCCGCTGCTACTCGGTGAGTTCACGATTGGACGGAGTACCCAAAAAGAGGCCATTTCCGCTTATCGAACGATTGCCCCAGGTACTTTGTGGCATTGGGTAGGGCGTCTGGGTGTGATCACCTGCTTTCTACTGCTTTCGTTCTATAGCGTGGTAGGGGGCTGGATTTTGTCCTATTTGCTGCGAGGTCTAACTGGTCAAATTACAGGTCCTCATTATGACACGCTATTCGGAGAGGTTATTGCTGACCCGATTGGCGCTGTGGCTGCACAATTGGTGTTCATGCTAATCACAGCCTGGGTAGTAGCTCGTGGGGTGCAAAGCGGAATTGAATCAGCCAACAAGTACATGATGCCTGCACTGTTTATTTTATTTGTGGTGCTGATGGTTCGTTCTCTTACGCTAGAAGGAGCAATGGAAGGGGTGTCCTTCTTTTTGCGTCCTGATTTTTCGAAGCTGGATGCCCAATCGATCTTGTATGCCATGGGACAGTCCTTCTTTTCCTTGAGTGTTGGGGTATCTGTGATGGTAACATACAGCTCTTATTTGGCAAAAAATGAGAGTCTTGTGCGCTCGGCTGGCTCCATTGTCAGCTTGAATGTATTTGTTTCCTTGTTTGCAGGACTTGCAATTTTTCCGGCTGTTTTTTCACTCGGAGTTGAGCCGACTGCAGGGCCAGGACTACTTTTTATCGTTCTGCCATCTGTGTTTGAAAAGCTTGCATTCGGTAGCTTCTTCCTGCTGATTTTCCTGGCATTGTTCCTGTTTGCAACCTTGACCTCAGCCTTTTCCATGCTCGAGATCATTGTGGCGTCTTTGGCAAAAGGAGATGAGGCCAAGCGAAAGCGTCTATCCTGGTTGATCGGCTTGCTCATTTTTGCTGCCGGAGTCCCTTCTGCGCTTTCCTTTGGTATTTGGAGCGAGTTTACTCTGTTCGGCAAGTCAATCTTTGATGCGGTTGATTTTTTGGTAAGCAATTTGTTGATGCCGCTCGGAGCTTTACTGATTGCGATCTTCGTTCCGTTTAAAATGAAACGTGAGGTCTTGATCGCGGAATTACAGGCGGATTCCCGATTGGGCAAAAAGCTGTTTGTTGTTTGGCTGCTCTTGCTCAAATACGTAGCACCGCTGGCAATTATTTTCGTCTTTTTGAATACATTGGGGATTCTGTAGTGAAATATACACGAACAAGGACTGCTGGGCTTGATCTAAGCCACCTGCAGTCCTTTTTTCGTACGTACCTGACCAATTTCCTAGGCAAAGAAAAAAGCGGTCCCTAGGATGATGTAGACGGTGAGGAGAAGGACACCCTCAAACCAGTTTGTTGCTCCGTCTCGGGTAATGGAAATCGTGATAAAGGTTGCGACCCCAATTGCAGCGAGTTCAAACGGAGAAAAAACGATGTCCATGGGCTTGCCAATCAGCAGGCTGACTAACACGAGGGTAGGAGCCACAAAGAGAGCAATTTGCAAGCTGGAGCCAATCGCAATTTCAACGGCTGCGCCAATCCGGCCCTTCAAAGCCAAAAGCATCGCTGCGCTATGTTCAGCTGCGTTTCCGATGATGGCAATTACAAAAGCACCGACGAACAGCTCTGACCACCCCAGTGACTGTGAAACGTGCTGGACCCCATGTACGAGCCATTCGGAAACAATTGCAACGAACACGGTAGAGACGGCTAGCATGATGATGGAAACGCCTTTGGACCAAACAGCTTCACTGCTATGCGGCTCGATGTCTGATAAAAAATCACTGTGAGTGACCATCGAAAATACGAGCCACAGAACATAGGCGATGATGAGTAGAACGGCAATGACGATGCTCAAGGTCTCAATCTTGACTGGTGGCAGCTCCTGCATGAAGACAGCAGGGATGAACAAGGCAACAATCGCCAGTGTCATCAGCGATGCATTGTGTCCCGCCAGTCTGCTGTTAAATGTCTGCTCCTTGTATTTAAGACCACCCAAAAATACGCTAAGCCCAAGCACGAGCAGCATATTCCCGATAATCGCCCCTGTGATAGAGGCTTTAACCATGTCAAAAAGCCCTTCTTTCACGAGAAAAAAAGCGATGATCAGCTCAGCTGCGTTGCCAAAGGTCGCATTGAGAAAGCCACCGATGCGATCTCCCGCGTAGTGAGCCACGCTCTCTGTTGATTTGCCTAACCACGCGGCCAAAAAGATGATGGCGAGCGAGGAGGTTGCAAATTGAAACATCTCATTTTCGGTGAAATAATGGGCGAATGCAGCCAAAAGGAGAGAGGCACCCACCAGTGAAAAAAAGAGCCGCAAGTTCATTCCGATCACCTCGTCTGTGTGAATGGTTGATTGGATAAGTGCAGAGTAGATAGTTTACCCTATGCGCAAAAAATCACCATATCCTTCTGGATTTTTGTCCACGTAGGTATAGCGTTCCTCTCGTGGAAGAAACTAAACAGTGAATGAAAAATTGGGAGGTGGCTCGTATGACAAAGCCTTTACTGTGCCCGACGTGCAAGTCAAATCGGATGAGATTTACCGTCATCGAACAGACACCACGCTATATGCGGCTCGATCCGCAATCGGGCGAAGTGGTAGCGGAGCTAAGCTCGGAACAGCTGGACATGTTTCATCAGCCGTACAAAGGTGAATCCTATATGGTTCAATGTGGGGTATGCGGGACGACAGAGCCAGAAGAGCGCTTTGTAAAAATGGCTCAGCACGTGCAGAATCAACGATCTTAACATGGGAAAGACACAAAAAGAAAACAGGCACGTGGTCAATGACGACCGTGCCTGTTTTTGTTTGATCCTAGCGGCAGAAAATATGTCTGCCGATCTTTTTGATTTGTGGACGGCTCCAAATCCAGCCAGAGGTAGCGGTATCCGGGTTGAAGTAGTATATGGCGCCTCCGGTAGGGTCCCAGCCTTTCAGGGCATCGTTCACGGCCTTTTTGGACTGCTCGTTTGGCGTCAGCCAGATTTGACCATCTGCTACTGCTGTAAAGGCACGCGGTTCAAAAATGACACCGGCAGGCGTGTTTGGAAACGCCGCATTCTTGGTTCGGTTCAAGATAACAGCGGCAACGGCCACCTGACCAATGTACGGTTCGCCACGCGATTCACCGTAGACAGCATTGGCCATCAAGCGTAAATCATTCGCAGAGATTCCCGCGGCACGATACGTTTCTTTTTTGGGAGCACTTGGTGCGCTTGGTGCACTCGGTGCTGCCTGCGAGGTTTCCGGCACACCCAGTTCAGCGGCAGTAGGCTTGTATTGCGTTGTTGCATTGTATAGCTTTACTTTTGTTTTCGGACCAAGCACTCCGTCAACCTTCAACCCAAACTCGTATTGAAAGTTGCGCAACGCCCAGTAAGAGCGCCAACCAAAAATGCCATCCACACCTCCGGTATAGAAGCCCAAAAATTTCAGTCGTCCTTGCATTTCACGGACGTCCTTCCCTTCCGCTCCTACCTTGACGATTTGTTGACTAAAGGCACCAGAGGGCATGGGCAAAACCACTACAGCAGTCGTGACTAAAATTGCAACTACCACAACAGCCATTAGCCATTTGAAAGGCTGCTTCATGGCAAATCCTCCTTCTTTAGGGTGCAACAACACCCAGATGATAATTGTTAGGTTACCCAAATTCCGTCAACCAGCCTTAGTAAAAAGTTGGGGATTGCGTAGACTAGCGGATGACAAACTCACTTAAATAACAGGGAGGCAGACGGATGAAGGTAGCCCAGTTTATCACCGAGCAGTTGGTTCAGTGGGGAGTAACGCGGGTATACGGTGTAGCGGGTGATGCCATATTTGCATGGCTGGATGCTTTGGGGCGCCAGGACAAGCTGGAGTACATAGCGTGCAAGCATGAGGCTGCTGCCGCGATGATGGCAAGCGCGGAGGCAAAATTGACGGGCAGACCAGCCGTTTGTACGGCTACGATGGGGCCAGGTGCCATTAACTTGTTGAACGGGCTGGCAGATGCTTACTCCGATCGCGTACCGGTCATTGCCATAACTGGACACGTAGAGACGCAAAAGCTGGGGGGAGGCTACAAGCAATACATCCCGCTAGAAGATGTGATAAGACCCATTGCGCGTTACTCGACTACCGTCGTCCATCCGCAGGCGATAGGGGAAGTCATGCACAAAGCCTTTGTTTGTGCCATGCACCAAAAAGGGGTAGCACATGTGGCCATATGCAAGGATGTCTTTGAACGGATGACAGATGCTCCTCTTGTTCCAGAGCTGCCACGTGTAACTGCGGCTGTACGCCCAGACCGATTAGAAATGGAATATGCACAAGAGCAGCTTATGAATGCGAAAAGACCTCTCGTCCTGCTTGGGATCGGGGCAAGGGACACAGCACAAGGCTGCCGCCAACTGGCTGAACAACTGGGTGCTGGTATTTTGCTGACGCTCGGGGCAAAAGGGGTTCTGGAGGATTCTCATCCACTCGTTTTGGGTGGCTTGGGAGAAGGGGGCAGTGAGACAGCTCTACTTGCTTTGGCAGAGGCTGATGTTCTGCTGATTTTAGGGGCGAGCTGGTTCCCGCGAGCTTTTTTGCCAAAGGAGCTGGCGATTGTTCATGTAGATACAAATCCTGAATCGATTCACGCCCACCCCAAGCTGCAATCGGTGACGGCAGATTTGGATGATGTGCTGCCTTTATGGCTGAGGCGTTTAGAATCTCGTCGAATAGACCAAGCTTGGGAAGAACAGGTAGAGCGATGGCATGCCCGTTTTTGGGAGGAGACACTTAGGATTACACAGCAAAAGCCGGATGAATTGGTAAAACCAGAAACATTGTTCCATACACTCGGAAAAGTGGTGGAGGAGGATGCGATCATCGTCCTTGATACTGGGGAGCATACAATCTGGTTTAACCGGGCATTTCGGGGGACACAGCAGGTTCCTTTATTCTCTGGTAAATGGCGCACGATGGGATTTGGCCTGCCCGCTGCCATTGCCGCCAAGCTGACGCATCCAGAAAAACAGGTGGTTTGCGTGACTGGCGATGGTGGATTCCAGATGAATCTTGCCGAGCTGATGACAGCGGTGGAACAGCAAACGGCCTTTGTACTCATCGTGGTGAATAACGGGACTCTAGGTCTAGAACAAATGAAAATGGTACAGGCAGGCTATCAGCCATTTGGTGTAAGCCTGCACAACCCCGATTTTGTGTTGTGGGCAGAGGCTTGCGGTGCCCAAGGGCAGGTCGTGGAGGGTGTGTCGTCCCTAGAACAGCAATTGAAGCAGGCGCTTTCCAGCGAGCGGTTGACGCTGCTTGATGTTCGCTGCAGCGCACCGACATTGACCGAGAGAAAAAAACAAATTCCCTTCCAAGCCCAAGCTTGATTTGTTTATAATGAATAAAAAGGTAAATGGACCCAGATAGGGAAAGCGAACTATTCGGGCGAAGAGGAGGACGTCCAGATGGCTGACAGGCTCGGTGATATCAGAGTGGCAGATCAAGTGATTGCAGTCATTGCTGGAGTGGCGGTTGAAGAAGTGCTTGAGGTATCTGTTCGATCCGGTGGGCTGTATCAGGATTTGGCTAAAAAAATCAATGGAGGGGCAAAAGGGATCACGGTGTTTGTCACAGACGACAGAGTCACCATCGATATGCGAGTATCTGTGCAATACGGAGCGCCGATTCACCAAGTGTGCCACACGCTGCAGGAGAAGGTTAAGGAATCTGTAGAAGCATTGACAGGCCTTTTCGTGGAAGCGGTGAACGTCCGCGTCGAGACCATAGAAATCAAAAATCCATAAGCTAGATCGAGTCAATGGAAATGGATTCGCCTTCGCTTTCTAACGATATAATAAAACGACCTGCGTGGCTGGCAGGTCGTTTTTCATGTGCGCCCAGCATGGGCGTTATCTCTAGGGTTAAAGTCCCGAATGGTGAAGGCAGTAGTAGCCATTAGCCTAA
>NZ_JAWRXI010000389.1:0-240 GCF_046535075.1 Brevibacillus sp. SIMBA_040 | reverse complement strand
CAGCGAAACCACACCATTGCCCAGCAGCGGTGCCGCGCTACCGCCTTTGCGACGCATGACCGCACGCATTCGCGCCAGCAGCTCGGCCATGGCGAAGGGCTTGAGCAGGTAGTCGTCTGCGCCGCCGTCCAGGCCTCGCAGCCGGTCATCGAGGCTGTCACGAGCGGTAATGATCAACAGCGGCACCGGGTTGTTACGGCGGCGAATACTGTCGAGCACCTGCAACCCGTCCTTGCCGGG
>NZ_JAWRXI010000388.1:0-240 GCF_046535075.1 Brevibacillus sp. SIMBA_040 | reverse complement strand
AGGGCGTCCAGCGGCTTGAGGGCCTGCACCGTCAGGTCGGGCCGGGGCAACTGCGCCTGCGCTTTCGGCGGCGTGGCGGGCGGGCTGCCCGGGCCAGCGGAGGCCGGGCGTTCAGCAGGCTGGACCTGGTAGTCGTTACCCGTGACGGTCAGCGTCACCCATTGGCCGTCGTACTGGCGCAGGGTCTTGGCTGCGTCGCGCACGTAGGCGTTGGGCACCCCCCAGCCCTTGGCCAGCAGG
>NZ_JAWRXI010000387.1:0-240 GCF_046535075.1 Brevibacillus sp. SIMBA_040 | reverse complement strand
ATATGCACCTCCAGAAATACTACTACCAAGGAAAAATTCTTCTGCAGTAGCAGTACGTACACTACCTATTCCCCAGTTTGCTCCTCCACCTGTAGGACCTGTATTAGAAAAACCTATAAGAGCAAAATTTCCTGTTGCCGTAGGAGAAGTATTTCTAACGGCCATGATCGGAAATGAATTATTACTTGCAGGCCCGTCAATTAATGTAAATCTATTATTAACAGCTGCCGTAGTTACAAC
>NZ_JAWRXI010000386.1:0-240 GCF_046535075.1 Brevibacillus sp. SIMBA_040 | reverse complement strand
CCATGACAACGGAGGGTGATGCGCCGAACTTGAGTCGCGTCAATTTCAGTTCGAATTCTGCCCGTGCTCCTAATTTTACGTTCGACACTGACTATCCGGCGACACCGAACGAGTGGAAAGACTTCGAAGCGCGGCAGCGGGAAAAAATGTCGTCGCAGTCAGTTGGCCCAGGCGCAACCGTTGCAGAACCGGGATATTACCGCAAGGTGGCGATTACCGGCGAGCGCGGCCAGTTCGTCC
>NZ_JAWRXI010000385.1:0-241 GCF_046535075.1 Brevibacillus sp. SIMBA_040 | reverse complement strand
ATTATGGGTGAAAAATCGCCGAGCTTTTCAAGCAGAAACAAAGCGTTCGACATTAGGGCGACATTATATCGACGCGACGATGAATGGGTTATACAAACCGAGGCTGGTCAAGCTGGATGTGAAAATGCGACGGGAACTTTTACCTTTGGCCCTAAAGACTATCGGTCGGTCAGCTACCGAGTAACTCAGCAAGTGCCGGCGATCGGGATTCGGATCGCGAAGAGTAAAACACTTTTTTACG
>NZ_JAWRXI010000384.1:0-241 GCF_046535075.1 Brevibacillus sp. SIMBA_040 | reverse complement strand
ACACCAAAGATTATTTCTCCACAGAAAGAGTACAATGGGCTTTTGATTCTTCAAAAAATAATTTAAACCCATCTTGGTCTAGACCTTTAGGAAGAAGCTACAATGAGCAAAACTATACTTCATTACAAATTAATGTAAATGGAGAATTTAATACAGGAAGTATTAATCATAAAGTATTAATTGGTACTGATGGAGATTATGGGCAAGCTGATACCTATGCTTATAAGATTGACGCTAATAC
>NZ_JAWRXI010000383.1:0-241 GCF_046535075.1 Brevibacillus sp. SIMBA_040 | reverse complement strand
CGGACATCGCGGAGAACTCGACGCGCAAGCTCGGTCGGACCGGGCAGCCTACCCGCATCTGCTGACACGCTCGCAGTCGGGTGAAGGCTGCGTATCGGACGAAAAGGCAGTCGAATTCCTCATGGAGGTGACAGGGTTGCCGCATGAGGTATGTGTTGCGTACCAGAACGCTTGAAGAAGGAAAAACGATGACGCCGTCCACGGCTTGGCCAGACACAGGAACGCTGACGACCATTGCCAG